>DASPOW010000176.1:0-2357 GCA_035625855.1 Candidatus Methylomirabilota bacterium
GGCGGCCGCGAATGCCCAGAAGAAGCCCATTCTCTTCCAGCACGTGCGTGTGTTCGACGGCACGCAGGTCCTCATCGATACGAACGTGTTGATCGAAAACGGCGAGATCAAAGCCATCGGTCCCGATGTGACCGCGGACTCCGCGGAGGTTGTGGACGGAACGGGCCGGACTTTGCTTCCCGGCCTGATTGATTCCCATGCGCATGTCCACGGCCGGGACAAGCTCGAACAGGCGCTCGATTTCGGCGTCACGAGCGAGATGGACCTGGGCGATCCCGCGCGCTTCGTCCAGTACTTGAAGTCCCAAGTCGGCGACGATTGCGCATCGTTCTGGTCGGCAGGCCCGCTTGCAACGGTTCCCGGCGGTCACGGTGCGGAGCGAGACCCGTCCGCTCCGACCCTGGTCAAGCCTTCCGAGGCTGAGGCCTGGGTCGAGGCCCGCGTTCGCGAGGGGTCCGACTACATCAAGATTGTCTATGACGACGGCAGCGAGCGTGGCCGCAACGTGCCGACCCTCAGCAAAGCGACCATGGCGGCGCTGATCGCCGCCGCGCACAAGAATCATAAGCTGGCCATCGTGCACATCGGAAGCCTGCGCGGTGCGCGCGATGCGATCGAAGCAGGCGCCGACGGCCTAGCCCATCTGTTCATCGGCGGGCATTGCGACGCGGACTTCGGCCAGTTTGCGGCCGCACATCATGCCTTTGTGATTCCCACGCTTACCGTGCACACGGCCGTTTGCGGCCCGGCTGCCGGTCCGAAGCTGATCTCCGATCCGAGCCTTGGCCCCTGTCTGAGCCGGGCCGACAAGGACCGCCTGCGCGAGGAGTTTCCGTCGGCTCGCCGCGGCCTTTCCTGCCAGGGGCAACTCGAAGCCATCCGGCAATTGAAGGCCGCGGGCGCTCCGATTCTGGCAGGGAGCGACGTTCCCAATCCCGGCACGGCCCAGGGCGCGAGCCTGCATCAGGAGCTCGAGCTGCTGGTCGAAGCCGGACTCACTCCCATCGAAGCGCTTGCCAGCGCTACCTCTGCGCCCGCGCGCGCTTATCACGTCCCGGATCGCGGACGCATCGCGCCGGGATTGCGCGCGGACTTACTCCTTGTGGCGGGGCATCCCGACGAGAACATCCTCGCTACGCGCAACATCGTGGCAGTGTATAAGCACGGCATTGAAAACAAGCGCCGTCGTTGTCGCCCGGGTGCTGCCAACTAAGAGGTTGAGGACGGAGGCCCTGGCAGCCGCCTCCAGGGGCCTTGACTCAGTGGGTGGAATCGCGCGAAGGTTGACCCTAAAGGAGGGTCCGTGGCCAACGAATGGCTTAGCACTCCCGTCTGGCTGCTGAAGGGCATGACGGGGAGCACTCCGGGGGTCCTGCGGATGGCCGACAAGCGCGTCGCCTTGACGACCGAGGACGGTCCGGCCTTTGACGTGGCGTTGACCGAAATCCAAGAGACCAGGTTTCCCTGGTATTATTTTGGGGGCGGCGCCAAACTCCGGGTTGGGAACAAGGAATTCAGGCTGTCTTTCGTGCGGCCCAATGGCGCACAGGACATTCCTGCCCGGCTGATGGCCCAGGCGGGCGTAGGGCTGGGAGGCCTTGAGACCGTGGTCGGAAAGGCCCTAGACATTCGTGATGGCCGCCGGGTGGGCAAGGCATGGAAGGCGGTTTTGTCTTCAGGGACAACAAGTTAGCGCGCTGCGGCGGCGCCAGCCGATCCGTCTGATAGGTCGTTCACGGCTAGTACTCCGGTACTCATTTGGGGCCAGGTGTTTTTGAATCCTGAGTTCTATTGTGACGCCGGGGTGACCCCAGTAGAATGTGCACCTTAGAGACGGAGGCCAGACTTTGTCTGCAGCCGAACGCCGCACAACGCAACGTTTTCAGATGCGGTTGCCCCTCACGGTCCGTTGGACGACGGGAGCCGCAATTGGCGAGACGAGCACGGAATCACGCGACGTCAGCTCTCGCGGCGTCTATTTCTTTCTCCCGAAAGATGTTAGAGACGGTTCGCCGGTCGAGATTCTGCTGACCCTTCCGAACGAAATTACCCTTGCTGGGCCGGTGCGGGTTCGCTGCCTCGGCCGCGTCCAACGCACGGAATCGCGTTCGGAAGGTTCGGTCGGCGTGGTCGCGGCGATCGAACGCTACGAATTCCTCCGCGGCGACGAAAACGACGCGAAGTAAAGGTTCTTGCCCGCTACCTGCGGAGGTGGGCAGGATAAGCCGGGGTGCCTCGGCCCCTCAGCGGAGCGCCCCGGCTCCATCTCTCTAAAGCCCCACGCCGCCTCTCCTACAAGGCGCTTTTCAGTGCATCCCGCCTTGCCTCTCCAACATGCCGGTTAGGGTTACTTCTTG
>DASPOW010000177.1:0-2565 GCA_035625855.1 Candidatus Methylomirabilota bacterium
GAGGCCAAGCAGTACGACGCCGCCCTTGCCGAGCTCGACCGCCTCGAGCCGGATCCCGACGCCGACTCCCTCGCGCTTCGTGCGGATATTCTCATCGCCCGGAAAAAGCCGGACGATGCGCTGGACGCGCTGCGCCGCGCCGTCGCCTTGGCTCCGCGGCGCCTCGACCTGCGCGAAGGCCTCGGGCGGACCTATCTCGAGAAAAAAGACTACGCCTCGGCCCAGAAGGAGCTGCAGGCCGTGCTCGCCTCGGACCGCGACAACGTTCCTGCGTGGAAGGACCTGAGCACGGCCTACTACCTCGACGGGAATTGCCCCGCCGCCCTCGCCGCCTTGCAGGAACTCGAGCGCCGCGAGCCTCTGTCGGCCGGCGCTTGGTTTGTGCGCGCCACTTGTTACGATAAGCTTAAGAACGTCCCCGAAGCCATCGCCGCCTATGAGAAGTTCCGCGAGGTGGACCAGGGGCGCGACTTCAATCAGGACTGGCAGGCGGAGCAGCGCCTGAAGACCCTGCGCCGCATCCAGGACAAGAAGCACTGAAACATGAGAGCGTCGCTGTTGCACGCCGTCGCTTGCCCGATATTGTTGTTGCTTCCGCCGGCGGGCTCCGCGCAGAGCGTCGCCCCGGACGACGTCGCCGTCTGGCAGCAGCGCTTCGATCAGGAAAACAGCTCGCGCGCCAAGGAAAAACTGCTCATCAAGCTCGGCGAGGCCGAATTCGCACTCTCACGCACCGCAGGCGAACGGGGGGACTACAGCACGGTGGACCTCACCATGGAAAAGTACCGCGACAACGTCCGCTCCGTTTTCGACGCCCTGGAAAAAGAACACCTGAAGGAAACCGACCCTGCCTATCGCTCCATGGAGATGCACCTGCGCCGCAGCCTCCGCGAGCTACAGGACACCATCATCTCCGTCCCGCCGGAATATGTGCCGCCCCTCCAGCTCGTCCGCAAGGATCTGGAAGACATAGACGACCGTCTCCTGCGCCACCTGTTCCCCAAGCGCCCCGCGGAGAAATCGCCTCCGCCGAAAGCTTCCTCTTTTGCGTGAGGTTGCCATGAAGACGCACATGCTCGCCGTGTCCGCCCTGCTGCTCGCCGCGAGCGCGGGCTTCGCGCACTCCGCGCGCGCGCAGGAAAAGGACTATCTCTCGCCGCTCGAAGCCGACAAGATTCGTGATGCGCCCACGCCGAACGACCGCATCGTCTTGTTTCTCAGCTTCGCCGACGACCGCCTGAAAAAGTTTCAGTACGAGTTGGCTCATCCTTCGGCGACCAGGCACAGCGAGATTCTCAACGCCCTCCTTAATTCCTACGTCGGGTGCGTGGACGACGCCGCCGACATCGTTCAGCTCGGGCGCGAGAAGCAATTGAACGTCAGCAAGGGAATCGACCTGATGATTGCAAAAACCAGGGAGTTCCTCGTGGTTCTTGAGCAGATTTCCACGGCCGGCCAGGAGATTGATCTGTACAAGGACAATCTCGAAGACGCGATCGAGGGCACACGCGACGCCCTGAGCGACGCCCAGAAAGCCAAGAAGGAAGTCGCGCCGCCTCCCGTCCGGCGCAAGGGCGGCCCATGAACAAGGTCAAGTCCAGGCGCGTTCCCGGCGGTGCCGCGATGTTTCAGCGCGTCTTTACGCGCTTGGGCTGCGCGGAGCGGCCGCCGCGCTTCCACGTGGAGTTCTTTCCTTACTCCAACCTGGCGCTCACCGTGCGTCGCCGCGGCGATGATGTGCTCGTGCGCCTTTCGGACTTGCTCGCTCGCGCGCCGCGACCCGTTCTGGAGGGAGCCGCCGCCTTGCTTCTCGGGCGTTTCTACGGCCGCAAACCCGCCAAGCCGCTGGTTGCGCCGTATCTTGAATACGCGCGTTCGGCGCGCACCCGCGAGCGTTTGCACCGCATGCGTCGCAAGCGCGTCGTGCCCCAGGCCGTGGCCCCGCAGGGCCGCGCCTTCGATCTCGAAGCCGTTTTTGACCGGCTGAACCGCGCCTATTTCGGCGGCGAGCTCCGCCGCCCCAGCCTTGGTTGGAGCCGCCGCGCCTGGCGCCGCCAGTTCGGCTGCTACGACCCCGGCCCGCGGCAGATCCTCCTCAACCGCCGGCTCGATCGTCCCGGCGTCCCCGCGACCGCCGTCGAGTACGTGATGTTCCACGAGATGCTGCACGTGAAGCATCCCACGCGCCGCTCCGGTTGCAGCCTCGTTTCGCACTCCCCGGAATTCCGCGAAGAAGAGAAGCGCTACCCCGATTACGTCCGCGCCCGCAAGTATCTCGACCGTCTGGCCTGAGTCCTCGTGCAATGCGCGTTGGCGCGGACGGCCCCGGGCAGGCCCTCGAAATCGCCGGTCTGATTACGAGTCGGCGTGCTTTCGCTTTTCCGGAGCAATTCGCAGGTGGTCGATCCGTTTCAGGATCCTTTCCCGGTCGTCGGCGTGCGAATTGATCTCCAGGTACCGCGTGTAGGACTTGATGGCCTCGGCTCGCAGACCCTTCTTTTCCTGAGCCTCGCCCAGCAGCTTGAAGGGCAGCGCATAGTTGGGGTGCGCTTCGATGGCGTCCTG
>DASPOW010000178.1:0-4002 GCA_035625855.1 Candidatus Methylomirabilota bacterium
AGCCGAAGAGACTCTGCGTCAGGCTGAAGCACTCGCTGGCGACCCGCACGACAACGAAACGGTCTGCCTGCTGCTCGCCATGATTTATGACAAGGAGCATCAACTCGCCCGCGCCGAAGCCCAGTTCCAGAAAGTTCTGGAGATGAACCCGCGCAACGCGCTCGCGCTGAACAACTACGGCTATATGCTCGGCGACCTGGGGATTCGCCTGGATGAGGCGCAGGTCCTCGTCGAGCGCGCGCTCACCGAAGACCCGTACAGCGGCGCTTACCTGGACAGTCTCGGCTGGATTTATTTCAAGCAGAACAAGATTGCGGAGGCGGAGGCGACGCTGAGGCGTGCCCTGGAACGGGAAAGCCATGACCCGACCATCCACAGTCACCTGGCGGACGTTTACTTCCGTAGCGGTCACAAGGATCTCGCCGCCGCCGAGTGGGAAAAGTCTCTGGGCGAGTGGCGCCGCGCGCTCCCAGCCGACCAGGAGCCCGACAAAGTCGCGGAAGTCGAAAGGAAGCTGGCTCAGGTGAAGCGCAACGTTGCTGCGCGGAAGCCCGCCCCCAACGAAGAGGCCAAGCCTCAATAATTTTCATGCGCGAAGTTCGCATCCCGGCCTACGCCAAAATCAACCTGCACCTTCGTATTCTTGGCAGACGCACCGACGGCTATCACGAGCTGCGCACGCTCTACCAATCGCTTACCTTGCATGATGAGTTGAAACTCCGTCTGGTTTCTCGCCCGGGAATATCGCTGGTCGTTCATGGAAACAAAGAACTGGCGGCCGAGCCGGTCGAGGGAAATCTCGCCTACCGTGCCGTCGAAGCGCTTCAGAAGGAGCTGGCGATTTCTGATGGTGTCGCCATGGATCTTCGCAAGCGCATCCCGGCGGGCGGCGGTTTGGGCGGCGGCTCGAGCGACGCCGCGGCGGCGCTTGTCGGCTACCTGCGCTTGACGAAACGCAAGCTGCCTCCGCCAAGGCTGCTGGAAATCGCCGCGGGCCTTGGCACGGACGTTCCGTTCTTTTTGCTGGGTGGACGCGCTCTCGGCATCGGCCGCGGCGAGGAGCTGTACCCGCTGGCCGACCTCCCTCGCTCCGCGGTGCTCATTGTCGCGCCGCGCGGCATTCGCGTCGCCACCACGGACGCCTATCGCTGGCTCGAAGCCCCGCCGTTGACAAACTCCGGCGCGGCTTCTAAACTTCTTAACTTCTGCGCTCTCTCCTGGAGCGCGCCGGCGGTTGGCCTGTCGAACGATTTTGAGGGGCCGGTCTTCCGGCGTTTTCCGCGCTTGGCTGAAATCAAGCGGAATCTGCTCCAGAACGGAGCGGCAGAAGCCTTGCTGGCGGGTAGCGGTTCGGCGGTGTTTGGACTATTCCCGAGCCCGGCAAAGGCGCGCCGAGCCGCTCGCGGGTTCTTGAGCGACCTCACGTTCGTCTGTGAGACCCTCTCGCGCGACCGCTATTTTCGCGCGATGAAGTGGAACGTCTGAACCGCAGCGGTTTTCTGCGCACATAACCCACGGAACGACTGTGACCGGCGCGGGGCGTGAGCTTCTTGTGAACGACGAGCGATTCAAAATATTCTCGGGGACCGCGAATCCCGCCCTGGCCGCGGCCATTTGCGCCAATCTCGGCGTTTCCGTCGGACAAGCCCTTCTCGGGCGCTTCAGCGACGGCGAGATCTATTTCCAGATTCTCGAGAACGTTCGCGGCGCGGACGTCTTTGTCGTTCAGCCCTGCGCGTACCCGGTGGATTCCCACCTGATCGAGCTTCTGTTGATGATTGACGCGTTCAAGCGCGCGTCTGCATGGCGCATCACCGCGGTCATACCGTATTACTGCTACGCGCGCCAGGACCGCAAGGACAAGCCTCGCGTGCCCATATCCGCGAAGCTCGTCGCTGATTTGCTCGAGACGGCTGGCGCCAGCCGCGCCCTCACCCTGGACCTGCATGCCCCGCAGATCCAGGGCTACTTCAACGTTCCCGTGGATCACTTGTTCGCGTCGCCCGTGCTGGTCGACTATTTTCGTAAGATGAAGTTATCCAGCCTGACCGTTGTTTCACCGGACGCCGGAGGCGTCGAGCGGGCCCGCGGCTTCGCCAAGAAGCTCGATGCGCCGCTGGCCATCGTCGATAAGCGCCGCGTGGACGTGGATGTGAGCGAGGTGATGCACCTGATCGGCGACGTGCGCGGCCGGACGGCGCTCATCGTGGATGACATCATCGACACCGCCGGCACGCTCGTGAAGACCGCTGACGCCCTGTTGAAGGAAGGCGCGAAGCAGGTGTACGCGGCCTGCACCCACGCCGTGCTCTCGGGTCCGGCCGTCGAACGCCTCGAAAAGTCGGGGATCACCGAGGTCGTTGCGACCGATTCCGTGCCGCTCACCGAAGCGGCGCGCCGCATCCCCAAGATCAAGATTCTCAGCATCGCGGACCTGCTGGCCCGCGGCATTCGTTCGATTCATGAAGAGACGTCCATCAGCGAGCTGTTCATCTAGGCGGGCGTCGCGAACACTTAGGAAGGATGAAAGGCCATGGCAGAAATCATCGTTGAAGCGGCGCCTCGCCCCAGCCGCGGGAAGAATGAAGCTAGGCGCCTGCGAAAGTCCGGGCAGGTCCCCGCGGTCCTTTATGGCGGTGCCGGCGATACCGTCGCGCTCGCAGTAAACGCCAAACAGGTGGGGGGCATTCTTCGCTCGCCGTCCGGCCACAACACGCTCTTCAAAGTAAACGTGGGCGGCATGCAGCAACCGGCCATTTTGAAGGATTGGCAGGTGGATCCGCTCACCGGAAGGCTTTTGCACGTTGACCTTGTTCGCGTCGCGATGGACGTTCGCATGCGCGTCAAGATCCCCGTGCACACCTTCGGCGAACCCGCCGGCGTCAAGCAGCAGGGCGGTATCTTCGAAACCGTTACGCGCGAAGTCGAGATCGAGTGTTTGCCTACGGAGATTCCCACGGAGTTCCGTGTGGACGTGAGCGAACTGCTCATCGGAAAGCACCTTCGTGCCGCGGATCTGCCCATTGATCCGGCAAAGATGAAGCTGATTACGGACCCCGACCGCGTCATTGCCCACGTTGTGGCGCTGCGTGTCGAGGAAGAGAAGCCCGCGGAGGCTGTGGCTACCGAGGCGGCCGCCGCTCCTGCCGAGCCCGAGGTCATCAAGAAGGGCAAGAAGGAAGTCGAGGGCGAGGAAGGCGCCGAGGCCGAAGCATCGCCAAAGCCCGAGAAGGCGGAGAAAAAGAAGTAGCGTGGCGGCTCCGCGGCGGAATGGAGATCGATGCGGCTCATTGTGGGGCTTGGGAATCCCGGCCCGGAGTATCAGTGGACGCCGCACAACCTCGGTTTCTTGGCTGTCGACGAGCTCGCGAATCGCGGTTCGATCCGCGTGGAACGGCCGGAAGGCAAGGCGCTCGTTGGGCGCGGCAGGCTTGCGGGCGAAGAGGTTTTGCTTGCCAAGCCGCAGACGTTCATGAACATCAGCGGAATATCGGTTCGTGAACTGATGGTCAAGCATGACGTAGCGGCGGATGATTTGCTGGTGATTTGGGACGAAGTGCAGTTGCCCTGGGGCGTTATCCGCATTCATCGCGACGGCAGCGCCGGGAGCCATAACGGGGCCGCCTCGGTGATCGGCGCGCTGGGCACGAAGAGTTTCGCGCGGCTTCGTCTGGGTTGCGGCCCTGAACATCCTTTGAAGGGCCGCAAGGACTACGTGCTGCGGCCGATGCGCAAGGCGGAGCTGAATGCCGCCGCGGAGATGATCAGCGAAGCCGGCGACGCAGTCGAGATGATTGTGACCAAGGGCATCGCGGCGGCCATGAACCGTTACAACCGCCGCAAGCAGCCGGAGGAAGGGAACGGCGGCGCGTGAGCCGCAAGCGGCGCTAGGAATCTCCCGGGCCATTACCCGGAGAAGGAAACAGCGAGGGAACATGGAAGAACGTTTGTACGATTTGATTTTCATTTGTCGGCCCGCGACGCCGGAAGACGAGATCAAGA
>DASPOW010000179.1:0-3212 GCA_035625855.1 Candidatus Methylomirabilota bacterium
CCCGCTGACATCCGGACACCCTTGAATCGGACGCCGAAATCGCGTACCGTTATCCGCATGAAACTGTTACTCACGCTCCTGGCGCTGTTTGCGCTGACGGCTTCGGCCGCGGACATCAGCGGCAACTGGACCGGTACGGCGGAAGGGCCGCAGGGCACGCTGCAGCGCAGCTTCACCTTCCACCAGGACGGCACAAAACTGACGGGCGAGACGGTCAGCGAATTCACGGGGAAGTCGACAATCGCCGATGGCAAGGTGGAAGGCGATGCCATCTCGTTCTCCATCACGGCCAACTTCCAGGGCAACGAGATGAAGCTGACCTACAAGGGGAAAATCGCCGGCGACACCATCAAGCTGACCTCCGAGTTCGGCGGCGGCCAGACTATCGAGTGGACGTTGAAGAAATCATCCTGAGGACAAAGCGACCCGAAAAGGGACGCTCTATAACGATATAATCTGGGATTGTTCATGAGCGGAGGTTTCCCCGTCATTGCCTGAATTGCGTAAAGACCCCATCACCGGAAGATGGGTGATCATTGCCACGGACCGGGCCAAGCGGCCCAGCGATTTCATCCGGCAGCCGGTGCCCCCGCCATCGGGCGGCGTGTGCCCGTTCGATTACGGCAACGAGCACAAGACGCCACCCGAGATCCTGGCTTACCGCAACAGCGGCGGGCGCGACGAGCCGGGCTGGCGGGTGCGCGTGGTTCCCAACAAGTTCCCTGTGCTGGGGATCGAAGGCGATCTGAACCGGCAGGGCGAGGGCATGTACGACAAGATGAACGGCATCGGGGCACACGAGGTGATCATCGAAACTCCGCAGCATTGCATGACGCTGGCGGAGATGCCGGAGCACCAGATCGAAGAAGTCCTGTGGGCGTTCAAGGACCGGGTGAACGACCTCAAGAAGGACAGCCGCTTCCGCTACATCATCCTGTTCAAGAATCATGGAGAGGCGGCGGGAGCGTCGCTCGAGCATCCCCACTCGCAGCTCATCGCGTTGCCTGTGATTCCCAAGCGCGTCAAGGAGGAAGTGGACGGGGCGCGGCTGTTCTACGAGATGAAAGAGCGCTGCATTTTCTGCGACATCATCCGGCAGGAGACCCTGGCGGGGGTTCGGCTGGTGACGGAGACGGAGCGGTTTGCGGTGATTGAGCCGTATGCGCCGCGCTTTCCGTTCGAAACCTGGATTCTGCCCAAGCGCCACGCCTCGCATTACGAGGATGCCGACGCACCGACGCTCAAGGACCTGGCGTGGGTGCTGCGGTCGACCATGCGCAAGATCGACAAGGTCCTGGAGAAACCGGCTTACAACTATATCGTTCACAGCGCACCGGTGCAGGAGCCCGAGCTGCCTCACTACCACTGGCACCTCGAAATCATCCCGAAGCTGACCAAGGTGGCGGGGTTCGAATGGGGCACCGGATTCTACATCAATCCGACGCCGCCGGAGGAGTCGGCGCGGTTTTTGCGGGAGGCGGGGCTGGGATAGAGCGCGGGCCGCACGGGTTGCACGCGCCCTTGCGGGTCTGGTATAAACGCTAGTCGTCAAGTGTCCGCACGGGGAAATAGGACCGCCGACATGTCTGAGAAACGAAAGAGTACGGCACCGAAGACCACCGAAAGGCGAATGAGCAAACCACAGGGATCCAAGTCAGTTAGCTTATCGGAAACAGGCAAGCAGCCCGGGGCGCGAACGGTGACCCGGGACGCCGCCGTGGCCGTCCCCGAGGCCTTGGACGGGGCGCGGCAACTGCGGAGCTTCGAAGCCGCCATGAAGCTCTTCCACGCTCGTCGCCTGGCGGAGGCGCGCGAGCAGTTCCAGATCGCAGCCGCGGGTCCGGAGAGCGATGTGGCGCAGCGGGCGCGGCTGCACATCGCCATGTGCGACCGGCGCCTGCAGCAGGCCGCCCCGAATCTGAGTTCGGCCGAGGATTACTACAATTACGGGATTGCCCTGATCAACGCCCGCAAGATCGCCGAAGCCCGCGCCCATCTGGAGCGGGCGCTGGAGATGTCACCGGGCAGCGATCATATCCACTACGCGCTGGCGCTGGCGCAGGCTTTGGGCGGGGACCTGCCCAAGGCGTACGAGAACCTCAAGAGGGCCATCGAGTTGGAGCCGCGCAACCGCATCCTCGCTCGGCAGGACGCCGATTTTGCCCCGCTGGCCACCCATCCTCCATTCGACGCTCTGCTTTATCCTGAAAAGAGGGGCTGGTAGGCCGGCCCCTCACAAATGGGAGATACATCACCGCTGCGCGTGGTCGCGATCGGCGGAGGGACCGGGCTCTCCGCGGTGCTGCACGGATTGAAGCAGTTCGTCCGCCCCGGCGAGTCCTCGCCCGCGCTGGACATTACTGCGGTCGTCACGGTCAGCGACGACGGCGGCAGCTCCGGCCGGTTACGCCGCGAGTTCGACGTGCTGCCGCCCGGCGATATCCGCAACTGCATGGTGGCGCTGAGCGAGGATTCGGCGCTTCTCTCGCGCCTCTTCCAATACCGCTTCGCCAACGGACGCGGACTGAAGGGGCACAGTTTCGGCAATCTGTTCCTCATGGCGCTGACACAGATTACCGGGGATTTTCCGGATGCCGTGCGGGCGTCGTCCGAGGTTCTGAAGATAGCCGGACGCATCTATCCAGCCACTGACACCAACGTGGCGCTGGAGGCGACACTTGAGGACGGAACGAGCGTGGTCGGGGAAACGCGAATCAGCCACAGCCGCAGCCGCATCCGAAGCGTGCGGCTGATCCCGCGGCGCGTCGCGCCGCTCGACGCCACGCTGGAAGCAATCGATCGGGCGGACGTGATCACGCTCGGCCCGGGGTCGCTTTTCACCAGCGTGATTCCTAACCTGCTGGTGAGCGGCATTCCGCGGGCCATCCGCGGCTCCAAAGCGATCAAGGCGTATTTCGTGAACCTGATGTGGCAGCCTGGCGAGACCAGCGAGTTTCGTGCGTCCGATCACATCCGCGCAATTCACCGGCACGCCCGCGGCAGGTTTCTGGACTACGCCGTGGTGAACATCCGGCCGATTCACGCGTCGCTCAAGAAGCGATACGCGCGGCAGGCGGCGCTTCCTGTGGAAAACGATGTGGATATGCTGTGCAAACTTGGTGTAAGGGTGGTTGCGGGGAACCTGGCGAGCAACAGCGAGTTGGTGCGGCACGATCCGGCGGCTACTGCGGCCGTGGTTCTCAGTCTGGCGC
>DASPOW010000180.1:0-8265 GCA_035625855.1 Candidatus Methylomirabilota bacterium
ACGGATCTCTACCTCCACGCGCGCTTCGGTGGAGCGCCGTGTGATGCCTCGCACCTCCGCAGCCTCATTCAACAGGCCAACATGGCTCTGAAAGCTCGCTGACTTCCCCTCAATCCTGTGCCGGGAGGCAGTTCGCGCGCGCGTGTTACACTTAAGGATTGCGCAAGGAGGCTGCGAGCTGACGGAATGACGCAATCGGCCAAAGTGGGCTTTGTCAGCCTGGGCTGCCCGAAAAACCTCGTGGACACCGAGGTCATGATGGGTCTTCTCGCCAGGCGCGGATTCACTCTGACGCCCAACGCCGAGGAAGCCGAGGTCTTGGTCGTGAACACTTGCAGCTTCATCGAGGCTGCGCAAAAGGAGTCCGTCGAAGCGATCCTGGAGATGGCTGAACACAAGAAGTCCGGCGCCGCCAGGAAGCTGATTGTCGCTGGCTGTCTTGTGGAGAAGTACCGCCGGCAGATCCAGTCGCAGATTCCCGAAGTAGATGCCGTCGTCGGCACCGGCGAACTCGAGCGAATCGTGGACGCCATTGAAGGGACATGGCGGGACGCTCCGGGCGGCCCCGCGTCGTTTCTTTACCATGATCTGACTCCGCGTATCGTCACCACGCCGCGTCACGCCGCCTATATCAAGATCGCCGAAGGCTGCGATCATCCGTGCACTTTCTGCATCATCCCGCAGCTTCGCGGCAAGTTCCGCAGCCGCCGCTTCGAGTCCGTCGTCCGCGAAGCGGAAAACCTCGCCGCCGCCGGTGCGCGCGAAGTTACCCTTATCGGCCAGGACACTACCTCTTACGGCGAAGACCTCGGTCTCCGCGATGGCTTGCCGCTTCTTCTCGAACGCCTCGCGCGGATCGAGAGTGTCCTGTGGGTTCGTTTTCTGTACGCCTACCCGAACCGCGTCACCCAGAAGCTCCTGGACACTCTGGCGCTCTATCCGCGGCTCGCGAAATACATGGACATGCCGCTGCAGCACGCCTCCCGCGCTGTTCTCGCCCGAATGAAGCGCGGCTCGAGCAGCGATGCTTTCTTCAAGCTCATCGACCGCATCCGCAAGACGATACCCGGAGTTTCCCTCCGGACGTCCTTCATCGTGGGGTTTCCCGGCGAGACCCGCCGCGATTTCGACGCTCTGTGCGCCTTCGTTCGCGCGGCGGAGTTCGACTGGATGGGCGTCTTTGCCTACTCCGACGTGGACACCGCCGCCAGTGCGCGCCTGGAGAGAAAAGTGGACGTCTCCGAGATCGCCGATCGCCGCGATCGCCTGATGTCCGTTCAAAAACAGATCTCCACGCGCCGTCTCCGCGCTTTCAAAGGGAAGACCGTGGTTGCGCTGATTGAGGGCCCGTCAAAGGACAACCCGATGGTCTGGGAAGCGCGCGCCGAAGGAATGGCGCCGGAGATTGACGGCAAGCTTTACTTGACGAGCCTCGAAGCGTCCGGGAAAACCGCGCGGCCCGGCGACGCTGCCCGCGTTTTGATCAGTCAAACGGATGCCTACGACTTGATAGGACAAGTCGTCGAGATTCTCCCCGCGCCCCCCCGCCGAGGCGATGCGCCGCATCGGGCGCTTCCAGCTGAACCTCTTCTTCGTATTGCTACCGGAGCGCCGCTGCGCGTATTGGAGTAAACTCCGCACGGCAATTCCATGCAGCACCAATGTCCCATCTGCAAGACGCCGACCGATTCGGCCCGGCACCCGGATTTCCCTTTTTGCAGCGAGCGTTGCCGCCTGCTGGACCTCGGCAACTGGTCCGCGGAGCGCTACGTTGTATCTTCATCCGTCTTCGACGAAGACGATCCCAAGGAGTCGCCGGAACCCGATGACGCCGAACGTTGACCCGCCCGCTCCTCCACCCCCGAAAAAGCCTCGGTTGGCTCTGGCGGTAGCCACCGTGCTCGGCGTCGGTTATTTACCCAAGATGCCCGGCACCTTCGGTGCGCTCGCCGGTACCTTTCTCATGCTCGTCACCAACCCGTTCTTCCTCGCGCAGCGTTTCTCCATCGACATCGGAATCGAAATCCCTACCGTGTTCGGCCGTCCGGCCGCGTGGGTCCTTTTTATTCCCCCGGTACTCGTCTTTCTCTTCTTCGCCGTCATCGGCACCTTGGCGGCTTCCCGGGTCGCCGCCTACGCGGGCGTCGCGGATCCCCAATACGTCGTGATTGACGAAGTCTCTGGTTTACACCTCACGCTCCTCCTCGGACTCGTTCCCTTCGGCCTCCCCACGCATCTCTCGCAAAACCCGGACTTCGTTTCGACCGGCGTCTACTTTCTGTACTTTGCCTTGAGTCTGCTCAACTGGAAATACTTGCTCGCGGGTTTTATACTTTTTCGCGTATTTGATATTTGGAAACCGTTTCCCGTTCGGAGGCTGGAGAGCCTTCCGCGCGGGTGGGGCATCATGGCGGACGATTGGATGGCCGGCGTTTATGCCGCCATCGTTCTGAGGATAGCCCTGCATTTTGGCCTGGTATGAAATTCGCGTTCTCCGGTTCCGAGAAGAACGGCACACCGCGCATCGACCGCGTTACGCCCGCAGCGGCAATCCCCGGCGGCGAAGTGCAGATTCACGGCAGCGGTTTTGCGGCTCGTACCCACGCGCGCCCTGTGGTTCGTTTCGGCGAAGTCGAGGGCAGCCTCCTTCTGGCCACCGACGTGCGCTTGATCGCGCGCGTCCCCGACGGCGCCGGCGGGGGCACGGTGCGTGTCTCGGCGGGCGCCGCCGAAAGCAAACCCCACCCCCTCTGCATTGGGGTTCAAATCGCGGACAACCTGCATCCCGTCGCGAATCCCGCCGTGGACGGCCAGGGCAACATCTATGTCACTTTCAGCGGGCCGCGCGGCGAGCGCGTTCCGGTGTCGCTTTACAAAGTCACCTCCAATTACAGCGTCAAGCCCTTCGTTACCTCCCTTGTGAACCCCACCGGCTTGGCGCTCGACCGCGCCGGCAACCTCTTCGTCTCCTGCCGCCACGACGGCACCGTCCACCGCATCACGCCCGACGGCCGCGCTGAGCTGTGGGTGGAAGGCATGGGCATCGCCACGGGGATCGCCTTGGACGCCGAGGAGAACCTCTACGTCGGCGACCGCAGCGGCACGATTTTCAAAGTCAGCCCCGATCGCGAAATCTTTGTCTTCGCCACGCTCGAGCCTTCGATTTCCGCCTACCACCTGGCCTTTCATCCTTCCGGAGACCTCTTCGTCACCGGGCCCACGACCTCAAGCTTCGACCGCGTCTATCGCGTCGGAAAATCCGGCGACGCGAACACCTTCTACCGCGGTCTCGGCCGGCCTCAGGGTCTGGCCTTTGACCGCGATGCCAACCTGTACGTCGCTGCTTCTTTCAATGGCCGCCGCGGCATCGTCCGCATTCCGCCGCAGGGCCCGCCCGAGCACGTGCTCAGCGGCTCGGGCGTTGTTGGCATGGCGCTTCTCCCCAACGGCCGCGCCATCATCGCTACCAGCGGCGCCATCTTTACGCTCGACTGGGACGTTCACGGTCTTCCCGTGCCGTCGGGGTCATCATCGCCCTCGGCCGCGCCTTCTTCGCCTTCCACAGGCTCGGTCACTCCCGCCCGATCAAAGAAATGAAAGCCGAAATCATCGCCGTGGGCTCGGAGATGCTCACGCCCGACCGGCTGGATACCAATTCCCTCTTCCTCACCAAAGAACTCAACCAGCTCGGCATTGAAGTCGTTCGCAAGACGATTGTCGGCGACGACCGGGCCTTTCTCGCCGACGTTTTCCGCGGCGCTCTGGAGCGCTCCGAGCTGGTCATCGCTTCCGGCGGCCTCGGGCCTACCGAGGACGACCTCACGCGCGAGACCCTTGCCGAACTCCTCGGGCGCCCTCTCCGCCGCAACGACGACATTGTGCGCGCCATCGAGGCTCGCTTCCGCAGCTTCAAGCGCGAAATGCCCGCCATCAACATCCGCCAGGCTATGGTGCCCGAAGGTGCCGAGCCGGTCGAGAATCCGCGTGGCACAGCGCCCGGCCTTTGGATCGAAGATCGTGGCCGCATCGTCGCCCTGCTGCCCGGCCCTCCGCGCGAGTTGAAACCGATGTTTCTCGAGAGCATCGCCCCTCGCCTCCGGCGCCGTGTCTCCGGCTTGAAAATGTTTCATCGCGAACTCCGCGTCGCCGGTATGGGTGAGTCTCATGTCGAGCAACGCATCGCTCCCATCTATAAACGCTACCCCGGCGTAACTACCACCGTGCTCGCCTCGCCCGGCGAGGTCCAAGTCCACCTGCGGATGTGGACCGCCGACGCGAAGCACGCGGAAAAAACCCTCGGCGAAATCACCGAAGGTTTGCAGTTGGCCCTTGGCGAGAGGATCTTCACCACCGAAGGCCGCTCGATCGAGGAAGTCGTCGCCGAACTTCTCACCGTGAACAACGCCACGATTGCCGTGGCAGAAAGCTGCACGGGGGGCCTCCTCGCGGAGCGCTTGACCACGATTGCCGGCAGCTCCTCCTACTTCCTGGGCGGCGTCGTTTGCTACAGCAACGACTTGAAGTCCGCCTGGGTGGACGTTCCCGCGGAAACCGTCCGCGAAAAAGGAGCCGTCAGTCCCGAGGTTGCCATTGCCCTGGCGGAGGGCATCCGCCGCCGCGCCGCCAGCACGCTCGGCATGGGCATTACCGGAATCGCCGGTCCCGGCGGAGGCTCCGAGACAAAACCCGTCGGCACGGTGCACATCGCCCTGGCCGGCCCCGCCGGCGTCAAGGAACTCGGCCGGATCTACCCGGGCGACCGGGAGTCGGTGCGCTGGCAGGCTTCGCAAATGGCCCTCGATATGATCCGCGTTCATTTTCTCTACAACGCGCAGGGAAAGTCTGCCGGCCGGAGCTGAGCCTTTGCGCCTCTTTGTCGCACTGGAGATTTCCCCGGTGGTGCGCGAGAATCTCTCCGCCTTGATCCGCGAGCTGCGCCTTTTGGCCCCTCAAGCGCGCTGGTTGCGCGCCGAAAATCTTCACGTCACCTTGAAATTCATCGGCGACTCCCCGCCGGAAAAACTGCCGGCGATTCGGAAATCGCTTGCGGCCGTGCAAACCGACGGTCCCATCGCCGTCGATTTCTGCGGACTCGGGTTTTTCCCCGACGATCGCCGTCCCCGCGTGCTTTGGGCCGGCATCACCGCGAACGGCCAACTCGAGCGCCTCGCCCTGCGCATCGACTCCGCTCTCGAGCCGCTTGGCTTCCCGCGCGAGCAGCGGCCCTTCTCCCCGCATCTCACTCTCGCGCGGCTTCGAAGTCCGGGCGGCGTAGAAGCTCTGCGCGCCGCTGCGCGCCAGCGGGATGCCCAGAGCTTCGGCCGGTTCGCCGCTAACGAATTCATCCTCTTCAGCAGCGAACTGAAACCCGCCGCCGCAGAACACACTCCTCTAGCCGCCTTCCCTCTGCTCCAAAGCGGCGCTTGACCACGGCTCTCATGTCGCCTTACTTCCATCATTGGCTCTGGGCCCTGCCTGTGGGCTACTTCCTCGGCTCCATCCCCTTCGGCCTGATTCTTGGCAAACGGCTCGGTCGACAGGATGTGCGCGAGGCAGGGAGCGGGAACATCGGCGCGGCCAACGTCACCCGCGTCGCCGGAGCGTTTGCCGGTGTCCTCACCCTGGCTCTTGATGCGGCCAAAGGGGCCCTGCCGGTTTGGCTCGCTGCCCGCGTCTCCGGCAACCAGGCCGCTTGGATGATGGCTGCCGCGCTCGCCGCTATCGTTGGTCACTGCTTTTCTATCTGGTTGGGCTTTCGCGGCGGAAAGGGAGTCGCCACGGCCGCCGGCGCCTTTCTGGTCATCTGCCCCGCGGCTGCGGGCCTGGCCATCTTGCTGTTCGTCGTGGTTGTGCTGTTCTGGAGATTCACTTCCCTGGGCTCCATTACCGCCGTGGCGGCGATGCCCCTGCTCGTCTATCTTTTGTGGGCCCCCGGCCACGCCCCCCCGCTTGTCGTCAGCTTCGGAACCTCGCTGGCTGCCCTCTTGATTATTGAGCGACATCGCGCCAATCTTCGCCGCCTGCTTCGCGGCGAGGAGCCCCGTTTGACGTTCGCGCGGAAGAACAGGACTCGCGTATGACCCGCATTGCCATTCTCGGCGGCGGCAGTTGGGGAACGGCCCTGGCCATCCTCCTCGGACAGAGCCCCAAGAACCACGCTGTTTCTTTGTGGGTCCACGATCCCGAGATTGCCGCGGCGATTCGCCGCGACGCCTCCAATTCCGTTTATCTGCCCGGGTTCAGAATCCCGTCTCAGGTTCGCGCGACCTCCGACGAACGCGAAGTGCTCGCTGGCGCTGAGATTGTTCTTGGCGTTGTCCCGTCGGCTTACGCTCGCACCGTCTATTGCCGTGCGCTGCCGCATCTTGGCCCGCAGATGGCCCTGGTCAGCGCCACCAAGGGCCTGGAGCCCGGCTCGCACGCCCGCATGAGCGAAGTAATCTCGCAGGTTGTTTCGCCCAGGTTCCCTCCCCGAATCGCTGTTCTGTCAGGTCCCTCCTTTGCGATCGAAGCCGCGCGCGGCGATCCGACGGCCGTCGTGCTCGCTTCGCCCGATCCTGCGCTCGCTGCTTTCGTCCAGGCGGAGCTCTCCGGTCCGACGTTCCGCCTTTACACCAACGAAGACGTCGTCGGCGTGGAATCCGCTAGCGCGATGAAGAACGTCATCGCCATCGCCGCGGGAGCCTGCCAGGGTCTTGGCTTGGGCTCCAATTCGCTCGCCGCTCTTATTACCCGCGGTCTGGCGGAAATGACGCGCCTGGCGGTCGCCCAGGGCGGCTCTGCCGCCACGCTAAGCGGCCTGGCCGGCCTCGGCGACCTGGTCCTCACCTGCACCGGCGCGCTCAGCCGCAATCGTCATGTCGGCGTGGAACTCGCCAAGGGCCGGGCCCTCGCCGAGATTCTCTCCGGCATGCGCATGGTCGCCGAGGGCGTACATACCGCCGCAGCCGTTCTCGCCTCCGCAGCGACGCGGGGCGTCGAAATGCCCATCACCGAACAGGTTTCCGAGATACTTGCCGGGAAACGTGCGCCTGCGGACGCGATTCGCGCCATCATGGACCGCCCCCTCAAAGCTGAATAAACGGCCTGGGCGCGCTCCGTAGTACGAAAGTCCCGTTCAAAAAGGGTGACACTCCCGAGAAGCTTCCCGCGGTCCGTCCCGGCGCTCCCCTTACAATAGAAAACGTATGAAAGTGCTCCTCCATGGCACCGTGGAAAAGCTTCGCGCCGGCCGCGTCCGCCTGCTGTGGCTTGTCCTGGGTGCCATGCTGCTTGTCAGCGCCTTCCCCCTCGCGCTCTACCACCGCCAGGTCTTGCATCTCAGCCAGGAAAAGCTCGTGGATACCGAGCGCGTCCAGCAGACCGAAGTGACCCGCTCTCTTTCCGACGAAATCAGCTTGTTTGAATCCAACCTCACCCAGCAGCTCATCAGCGAGCGCCAAATCCTCGCGCTCACCGGGCTCATTCAGGATGTCGAGGATCCCGCGGCGCAGCCCAAGGTCACGCGCCTCCTCGAGAACTTCGTGGCCAGCAATCCCAAGACCTTCATCTACCTCACCGCCGTCGGCCACACCGGCAAAGGCACGGGCGCCTCGCAGGGCAACTTCCGTCCGGAGCAGGACCCCTTCGTCAACAAGTCCCTCAAGCGAGCCTTCGCCACCTGCGTCCAATCACTGTTCTTCCGCAGCGATCCTCTGGCCCTCGACGACCGTCCGGCCTTCGTCATTGCCGTGCCGCTCCAGGTCGGCGACGAGTTCACCGGAATGCTCGCCGCCGTTGTTTCCCTCGAGCCCGTCTTGCATCGTCTCCAGGAGACCAGTGTGCGCGGCCGCGAAGTCTTTGTGGTGGACCGCTTCGGCCACATCGTTGTGCATCCCTCCTCTCGCGAGATGGTCCCGGGCACCGATCTGAGCGGCCAGTCGCCGATCGTCGCCCAAATCCGCGCCCTTCCTCAGGAGCTGCGCGCCACGGAAACCGTGCGCTTCACCCGCAAGGACAAGAATCGCGGCGTGGAAATGATCGGCACTTACAGCACCCTCCCCGAGGTCAACTGGGCGGTCGTGGCGCAGCGCAGCCTCAACGATGCCCGCGAAGACGCCGGAGTCCGCGAGCTGAACCGCCAGGCCCTGGCCTTCGTCTTGGTGGTCACCCTGGTGGCTATTCTTGTCGGATACTTCTTCGCCGTCGGCATCAGCGAGCCCATCCGGGGCTTGGCGGCGTCCACTCGAGCCATCAGCCGCGGGGAATTCCATCAGCGCTCGAGCG
>DASPOW010000181.1:0-7857 GCA_035625855.1 Candidatus Methylomirabilota bacterium
GCCGGAAGAAAGACTCGCGTCAACAATTCGTCCTTGGCCAGATTCAAGTGGGCGTCACCCGTGCCGGCATAGAATTCAGTGAGCGGAATCCGGCGCACGCCGCGCGGCCCCGCGATTTCCAGTTCGGCATCGAGACACAAGAGCGCCGGCGGAGTATCGCCCGAGAAAACGGCCCAGCACTCCGGCCCCCCGGGGGCGACATGGCAAAGGTCGCCGTCCTTTTTGATGCAGAAGCCGCAGGACTTGCGCCAAGCAAGCGACTGGTTGTACCAGAGGCAGCGGGTGTCGAGGCAGACGTTGCCCCCGAGGGTGCCCATGTTGCGCAGAACAGGAGACGCCACGGTCGCGGCCGCGGCCGTAAGCACCGGATATTCCGCGCAAAGCAGCGGGTTGGCTTCGATAGCGGAGAGCGGCGTGAGCGTTCCGATGACAACGCCCGAGTCCGTTTGGCGAATGTGATTGAGCTCGCGAATGCCGCGGATATCGAGCAGGTAAGCCGGCGCGAAGAGCCCCTGGCGCATGGAGGGGACGAGGTCCGTGCCGCCGGCGAGAATCTGAATCGCTCCCGCGTGTTCTGCGAGGGCCTCGAGGGCCGCAGGCACGGTCCGGGGCTGGAGCAATCGGAACTCGGGAAGGGTCAAACCTCACCTCGCGGATTGCCGTTCTGCGAGCCGCGGCCGTTCGCCGCGTCGTGTGAATGCCGCGCGGGGCCTTTGCCTTTGAAGCGCAGCGCGCCGCCGTGCTCGCGGAATGTCACCGGGTTGACGGGGTCGAAACTCCGCGTGAGGCGGTACTTTCTCGCATCTTTTTTCTTCGCGCGCAACGCTTCCAGGACCCGTTCCGGGGTGAATGGCGACTCGCGCAACCGGACGCCCACGGCATCGTAAATTGCATTGGCGATCGCAGGGATGCACGCCGCCAGAGAGCCCTCGCTGGCTTCCTTGGCGCCGAAGGGACCTTCCGGATCAATGCTCTCCACGATGATGGCCTCAATCTCCGGCGATTCGGTGGAAGACGGGGAGCGATATTCGAGCAGGCTGGGGTTCATGAGCAGGCCGTCTTTCCAGACCATTTCTTCCTGGAGCGCCTGACCCAGTCCCATCCAAACCGAGCCGATGACCTGGCCTTCGACGGAAACGGGATTCAACGCGCGGCCGCAATCGTGCGCTGCCCAGATCTTGTGCACGGTGACCTCGCCGGTCTCTTCATCAACGCTGACATCGGCGACTTGCGCGGAGTACGAATAGGCCGGCGAGGGGCCCACTCCGGCTCCCTTGTGCTTCCCGCCTCGCGCCTCCACGGGCGGGGCGTACGAGCCGACTCCGGTCAGCGTGCCGTGAAAATCGATGGCCGCCACGACGGCCTCCTCGAAAGACATGCGGTCCCTGGGACCTTCCTCCTTGCGCTTCTGCTGGACGGAACCGCGCAGAATCTGGCCTTCTACGTGGCCGCTGACGGTGACTTCCGGGATCACCGCCTGTGCCGCCCCTGTTGTGCTGTCCGGCGAAGCGCCTCTTTTCCACACGCGGTCATCGCCAAAAACAACGTCGCCGGGTGCGCAGTTCATGCGATGGCCCACGGCGGCCGCGATTTGTGCGCGGACAGACTCCGCGGCGCGCAGCGTGGCGTTGCCGTTCATAAAGGTCACGCGGCTGGAATACGAGCCGATGTCCACGGGCGTGAGGTCGGTGTCCGCGGCGACAACTTTCACGCGCGCGAGCGAGCAGCCCAAAGTCTCGGCGGCGATTTGCGCGACCATTGTGTCCGAGCCCTGGCCGATGTCCGAGGCTCCAGTGTAAACAACCACGCCGCCGTCGCGGTCCACTTTGATGTTTACCGTCGAGTGGGGCATGTCCGAGCGGATGATCGAATTTGCCGCCCCGCTGACGTAGTGGCTGCAGCCGATGCCCATGCCGCGACCGCGGGGGAGCTTGCTTTTCCGCTCCGCCCAGCGCGAGCGCTCCACAACTTTGGCGATGCATTCCGGCAGGCCGTAGCTTTGCACGCGCAAGCCGTTCACCGTCATGCAGGGGGACTTCAGCAGGTTGCGACGGCGAATCGCGGCGGCGTCCATGCCGATCTTGACGGCAAGTTCGTCGAGTTGCGACTCGAAAGCAAAGCGCACGTTGACCGTGCCGTGGCCGCGCATCGCGCCGCAAGCGGGCTTGTTGGTCAGGACACGGTAGCCGTCGTAGCGAATGTTGGGAATGTCGTAGAGGGCCCCCAGCAACGCGCCGGAATAGAGAATCGTGACGACCCCGTACGAGCAATACGCGCCTCCGTCCTGAATGACCTTGGCGGCTACGGCAGTGATCGCTCCGTCTTTTTTCACCGCGGTCTTCAGGTCTACGATGGTGCGCGGCCGGCCGCGGTGGGCCCAGAATACCTCCTCGCGGGTGTACGTGATTTTCACCGGAGCGCGGGCCTTGCGGGCCGCGACAGCGGCGATGATTTCCAGCGGAATCACTTCGCTCTTGCCGCCGAAGCCGCCACCGACCAGCGGCTTGATGACACGGATCTGTGACATGGGCATTTCGAGAACGATGCTCAGCTTGTGCTGCAGGTAATACGGCACCTGGGTGGACGACCACACGGTGAGGCGGCCCATGTTTCCCGTGTGGGGATCCAGCTCGAACGAGGCGAGAGTGGAGTGCGGCTCCATCGCCGCGTGAGTCACTTCGTTGGCGAGGTAACGCCCCTCGACGATGCAGTCGGCCTCTGCGAATCCCTTTCCCGGATCGCCGAAGACGTGGTGATAGTCCTTTTCGAGGTTGTGCGGTTTCTCCGCGTGGATCAGGTCAGACACAGCTTTCATGGACTCTTCCGGATCGAAATAGGCCGGGAGCGGCTCGTACTCGACGTCAATCAGCTCCAGCGCGCGCTCGGCGAGAGCCTCGGATTCGGCCACGACGCACGCGACGTTGTCGCCGATATAGCGGACTTTTTCGACGGCCAGCGCGGTCTCGTCGTGACCGACAGGAAGAATGCCGTACTTATTCGGGGCGTCGGCGCCCACGACGACAGCGACGACTCCCTTGCTTCGCAACGCGCGGGTCGCGTCAATTCGCTGGATCCGGGCATGGGGGTAGGGCGAATGAAGGATCTTGCCGATGAGCATTCCCGGAAGGGTCAAATCGTCGGTGTACTTGCCCAGGCCGGTTGTTTTTCCGGCCGCGTCCACCATGGCGATGGGCTTTCCAATGATGGAGAAACCGCTCATGCGCGCCGCGCTTCCGTCCTTCCTTTTTGCTCCGCGGCGATGGCCGCGCGAATCGCTTCATACATCTGGGTGTAGCCGGTGCAGCGGCAAAGGTTGCTGCTCAGCGCCCCGCGGATCTGCTCTTCGGTGGGATCAGGGTTCTGCGCAAGCAGCGCGTGAACGGTCATCATGAAACCGGGCGTGCAATAGCCGCACTGCGAGCCGCCCCAGTCGCCATAGGCCTTCTGGATCGCGGCGAGGCTACCGTGCTCAGCCAGACCTTCGACCGTGGTGATCCGCTGGTTCTGGCAGCTCGCGGCCAGGAGAGTGCACGCCAGCATGGGTACACCGTCGAGCTGCACGGTACAGGCGCCGCAGGAGGAATCGTCGCAGCCGCGTTTGGTGCCGGTGAGTCCAAGATCCTGGCGGAGGCAATCGAGGAGGAGTTGATTCGGCTCGCAGGCCAGTTCGTGGGTTCGGCCGTTGACGTCCAGGGAGATGAGCAGCTTGGGCATTGCGCTAGCGAACGGGAGAAAAGCGCTTGACTCGCTTCATTGAACGAAAATACCATTGAGAGGGAATTTGAACAAGTATTCAAATTTCTCCCAATGCGCCCCTGGGCACGGTTTCGGCCCGGCGCGTCAGGGGTTCGGCCCGGCCCTCTTAGGCCGGGCACGCTATACTGCCGTTGCGAAAGCCCGCCGCGGCGGGCGGAGCGGTACCCTCAGGAGGCGAGTGTGGACGGCGCAGTGACCCAGGACACGCAGACCAAGCCCGCGCCCGTCGATTACCAGACCGCTCCCTCGCGCTATAAGCACTGGCGGCTTTCCTTCGACGGCCCGATTGCCACGCTGACGATGGATGTAAACGAAGAGGGCGGCATCCGTCCGGGCTACAAGCTGAAGCTGAATTCCTACGACCTGGGCGTGGACATCGAGCTGCACGATGCGCTGCAGCGGATTCGCTTCGAGCATCCGGAAACGCGCGCGGTGGTGCTTACCAGCGCCAAGAACCGCATTTTCTGTTCCGGCGCGAACATTTACATGCTGGGCCTTTCCTCGCACGCCTGGAAGGTCAATTTCTGCAAGTTTACGAACGAGACGCGCAACGGCATCGAGGACTCCAGCGCCCACTCGGGGCTGAAGTTCATCGCGGCGTGCAACGGCACGACGGCCGGCGGCGGCTATGAACTGGCCCTGGCGTGTGACGAGATCATTCTGGTGGACGACCGCTCCTCCGCGGTGAGCCTGCCGGAGCTTCCGCTGCTCGGCGTTCTGCCGGGCACGGGCGGCCTGACGCGCGTCACGGACAAGCGCAAGGTTCGCCGCGACCACGCCGACATTTTCTGCACCACAGCGGACGGAATCCGCGGACAGCGCGCCAAGGACTGGGGACTGGTGGACGAAATCGCGAAGCCCCAGCAATTTGCCGAGACAGTGCGGCAGCACGCGTTGAAACTCGCGGAGAAGAGCGACCGTCCGGCAAATGCGCGAGGGGTGGCGTTGAGGCCGATCGAGCGGAAGACGGACGAAAGGGGCTATCACGCCAAATACGTGGATGCGGAACTTGACCGCGAGGCGCGGCTCGTGATGCTAACGGTTCGCGCGCCCGAAGGGACGGCGGTAGCGGCTCTTGAGCAGGCGATGGCGGAAGGCTCGGACTGGTGGCCGCTGCGAATGGCCCGCGAGCTTGATGACGCCATCCTGACGCTGCGCACCTCGGAGCCGGACCTCGGCCTGTGGCTGCTGAAGACCTCGGGGGATCCCCAGGCGGTCCTCGCGGTGGATGAATTCCTGGTGGCGCACCAGGACAACTGGTTCGTCCGCGAAGTCATCGGCATGATGCGGCGGACGCTGGCGCGCCTGGAAGTGACTTCGCGCACGCTTTTTGCCGTGGCCGAGCCGGGAGCGTGCTTTGCGGGAACTCTGTTCGAGCTGGCTCTGGCGGCAGACCGGTTTTACGTGCGCGACGCGCAAGACGCGCCGCGGCCCGCAGCAGTCGTGCTTTCGCCCGTGAATTTCGGCCCGCTTCCGACGGTGATTGATGCATCACGCCTGGCGTCGCGCTTTCACGGCGATGAAGCGAAAATGGCCCAGCTTCGCGGTCTTGCCGGCAAAACGCTTTCGCCGCGCGAGGCTTTCGAATTAGGTCTTTGCACGGACGCGCCGGACGATCTCGACTGGGACGATGAGTTGCGGCAAGTGATCGAATCGCGCACTGCGTTTTCTCCAGACGCACTCACCGGACTCGAAGCCAACCTGCGCTTCGGCGAGTCCGAGACGATGCACTCACGCGTCTTCGGGCGGCTCTCGGCGTGGCAGAACTGGATCTTCAACCGGCCGAACGCCGTCGGGCCGCACGGCGCGCTGAAGATGTACGGCACGGGCGCACCCGTAAAATTCGACTGGGACCGCGTGTGAGGAGTCGCGGGACCCGGGACATGAGAGTTCTGGAGATTTCGGATGATTGACTACATCGAGAAGATTCCGAACAACGTGGACCTGGGCCGAGACCGCGTGCTGCAGAGAGCGCTCGAGCACTGGCAGCCGGCATACATGAACTGGTGGTACGACATGGGGCCGAGCGAGAGCCACTCGCTGGAGGTTTATCTGCGCACCGCGATCAGCGTCGAACCCGACGGCTGGGCGCAGTTCGGCTATGTGCGCATGCCGGAATACCGCTGGGGAATCTTTCTGCAGCCGCGGGACCCGAACCGTCTCGTGAATTTCGGCACGCACAAAGGCATCGCGGCGTGGCAGGAAGTGCCGGGCGAGTACCGCTCGCCGCTGCGGCGCATCATCGTAACCCAGGGGGACACGGAGCCCGCTTCGGTGGAACAGCAGCGGCTGCTCGGCGCTTGCTGTCCGTCGCTCTACGACCTGCGGAACATTTTCCAGGTGAACGTGGAGGAGGGGCGGCACCTTTGGGCCATGGTCTACCTGCTGCACCGGTATTTCGGGCGCGACGGCCGCGAAGAAGCGGAAGCGCTGCTAGAGCGGCGCTCCGGCGATGCGGACAACCCGCGGATCCTCGGGGCGTTCAACGAGCCGACGCCGGACTGGCTGGCTTTTTACATGTTCACGTTTTTCACCGATCGCGATGGAAAGTTCCAGCTTTGCGCGCTGGCCGAATCAGGCTTCGACCCGCTGGCGCGCACCTGTCGCTTCATGCTGACGGAAGAGGCGCACCACATGTTCGTGGGGGAGACAGGAATTACCCGCATCATCCAGCGCACGTGCGAAGTGATGAACCAGCACAAGCTCGAAGATCCGTCGGACGTGCGCGCGCTCGGCGTGATTGATCTGGAAACGATCCAGAGATACCTCAACTTCCATTTCAGCGTCACGATCGACCTGTTCTGATCGGATGCTTCGTCAAACGCCGCAACCTACTTCACGGCAGGGCTCAAGGGGCGCTACGACGAGACAAAAATCGACGACGACCACGTGCTGGCGAACGCCGAGTACCCGGTGTACGAGGTATCCGGCGGAAAAGTCGTGCAGAGAAGTGTCCCCGCGCTGACGGCAATCAACGAGCGCCTGCGCGACGATTACATCCACGAGATTCAGGGCGGGGTCAATCGCTGGAACGCGGTCATTGAAAAGGCCGGGCTGCCTTTCCGGCTTGTGCTGCCGCACAAGGGATTCCACCGCGCAATCGGGAACTTCGCCGGCCATTTCGTGAGCCCGGACGGCGCAGTGATGACCGAAGACGCGTGGAAGGCGCGCCGAAACGACTGGCTGCCGAGCCCGGAAGACCAGCAATACGTGCGTTCGCTGATGGCCGGGCGCGTCATCGAGCCAGGAAAGTTCGCCAACTGGATTGCACCTCCGATCCGCGGAATCAACGGCCAGCCCCTGAACTTCGAGTACGTGCGATTCAACTAGTCCGCGGCAGGCGGAGTTTCAATCCTTGCCGTGAAGTAAAGCCCGGCGGGCTGCGGCCATTTCCTTCCGTTGCGCCTCGTCCAATTCCGGGAGCTTTAGATCGAGATCGTCGAGCGCGGCCACAATCGCAGAGGCCACAACCAGGCGCGTGAACCATTTGTTGTCCGCGGGCACAACGTACCACGGCGCCTCTTCGCTCGCTGTCTGGCGGATCATGTCTTCGTAAGCTTCCATGTAATCGTTCCAGAAACCGCGCTCCTTCATGTCGCTCGCCGAGAATTTCCAGTTTTTATCCGGGTTCTGTACCCTTTCGAGGAAGCGCCTCTTCTGCTCTTTCTTTGAAACGTGGAGGAAGAACTTCCGGATGGCAATGCCATTGCGCACCAGATAACGCTCGAAACTCCGAATGTCCTGAAACCGGTCCTTCCAGATGTTCTTGGTGATGAGTTCGGGCGGAAGTTTTTGGCCTGCCAGGAACTCCGGATGCACGCGCACGACCAGCGTTTCTTCGTAGTAGCTGCGGTTGAATATGCCGATGCGGCCGCGCTCCGGCACGTGCTTCATGCACCGCCAGAGATAATCGTGGTTCAGCTCCTCGGGTGAAGGCGACTTGAAGGAATAGACCTCGACACCCTGCGGGTTGACGCCGGACATGACGTGCTTGATAGCACCGTCCTTACCTGCCGCGTCCATGGCCTGGAAGATGAGCAAGAGCCCATACCTATTCTGAGCGTAAAGCATATCCTGGAGACCGGCCAGCGCTTGCACACC
>DASPOW010000182.1:0-7083 GCA_035625855.1 Candidatus Methylomirabilota bacterium
AGGTGCAGAGCCTGGGCGGCCGTTTTGTCGAGTTGCCCATCGAGGCCAAGGACGCGGAAGACACGCGCGGTTATGCCAAGGCGCAAGACGAGGCCTTTTACCAACGCCAGCGCGAACTGCTGGGCAAAGTCGTGGCCGAAAGCGATGTGGTCATCACCGCCGCGGTTGTTCCCGGCAAGAAATCTCCTCTCCTCGTTACCGCCGATATGGTCAAAGGCATGGCGCCCGGTTCCGTGATCCTGGATTTAGCCGCCGAGCGCGGCGGAAATTGCGAGCTCACCCGCGCCGGCGAGAAAATTGTGGTCGACGGCGTCACCATCATCGGCTGGTTTAACCTGGCCAGCACGGTGCCCTATCACGCCAGCCAGATGTATGCCCGCAACGTTACCGCTTTCCTTTTGCACCTGATCAAGAACGGGAAGCTCACTCTGGACCCGAACGACGAAATCGTCGCCAGCACACTGGTGACTCGAAACGGCGATATCGTGAACCCGCGCATCCGGGAATTTCATTCGCTGCCCGTTCTGGCGGCGCACTCCTAGGAGGAGGAATGCCTTCGGACTTCATCTCCAACCTTTTTGTATTCATTCTTGCGGGCTTCGTCGGATTTGAAGTGATCAAGCGTGTTTCGCCGCTGCTGCACACGCCGCTGATGTCGCTCACCAACGCGCTGGACGCCATCGTTGTCGTGGCAGCCATCATCATCGCCGGGCGGCACGAAACCACGCTTTCCACCGTGCTGGGAGTCATCGCCGTCGCCGCTTCCTTCAGCAACATGGTGGGCGGATTCCTGATCACCGACCGCATGCTGCGCATGTTCAAATCCAGCCGTCCCGGCAAGGCCTCCTGAGGAAAGGGCCGCGTGATCTCCAGCGAAAACATCATTGAAGCGATTTATCTCGTCGCCAGCGCCCTCTTCATTCTTTCGTTGAAATGGATGAACTCGCCGGCCACGGCGCGCCGCGGGATTCTGGCGGGCGAAACCGGGATGGTCCTGGCCATTGCCGGCACGCTGCTCAATCGCGGCATCGTGGACTACAAATGGATCGCCATCGCCCTGGTGCTCGGAACGCTTATCGGCATCCCCCTCGGACGCGTGCAGATGACCGCCGTGCCGCAGCGGACCGCCCTCAGCCATGCCTTCGGGGCGCTGTGCGTCACTTTGGTCGGCACCGCGGAGTTCTACCTGCGCTCCCCCGACGTGCCCCGCTTCATGATGGGCGTGCTGGCCATGGAGGTCATCCTGGGGTCCCTCACGTTCACCGGCAGCCTGATGGCCGCCGGCAAATTGCAGGAAATCCTGCCCCAGCGCCCCATGACCTACAAGGGACAGAACCTCGTCAATCTGTCGCTTCTGGCGATTTCGGTTTTCGTGGCCGCCTACCTCGTTGTGAATCCCGGCGCCCGCGGGCTTTTTCCCTTGATGATCGGAATCCCGCTGGCGTTTGGCGTGCTCATGGTCGTTCCCATCGGCGGCGCGGACATGCCCACGGTCATCTCCCTCCTGAACTCCTACGCCGGCCTGTCGGCCGCGGCGATGGGCTTTGTCCTCGACAGCAAGCTCTTGATTATCGCCGGCGCCCTCGACGGCTCTTCCGGTTTCATCCTCTCGGTCATCATGTCCAAGGCCATGAATCGCTCCTTCACCAATGTCCTCTTCGGAGCTTTCGGCCAGGTGCAGCCTTCCGGCGGCGCCGCGGCGGAAGAGAGGCCCGTCCGCAGCGCCACAGCCGAGGAAGCCGCGGGAATTCTCGCCGCGGCGGCCAAGGTGGTCATCGTGCCGGGGTACGGCATGGCCGTGGCGCAGGCGCAGCACAAAGTCCGCGAGCTGTACGACGCGCTGACGCGCCGTGGCGTTGACGTCAAGTTCGCCATCCATCCCGTCGCCGGGCGGATGCCGGGGCACATGAACGTGCTCCTCGCCGAGGCGGACATTCCCTACGACCGTTTGCTCGACATGGACGAAATCAACTCCGACTTTCCGCAGACTGACGTGGCGCTGATTATCGGCGCTAACGACGTCACCAACCCCGCCGCGCGTTCCGACCGCTCCAGCCCGATTTACGGCATTCCTATCCTCGATGTGGACAAGGCCCGCACCGTGATGGTCATCAAGCGCAGCATGAGCCCGGGCTTCGCCGGTATCGACAATCCTCTCTACTATCTCGACAAGACGCTGATGCTCTTCGGCGACGCCAAGGCCTTTGTGGGCAACATCGTCCGCGAACTGGGCGGCGCCCACGCGTGATTCTCCGCCGCCGGCCGCTCACCGCCGGGGGCCACTTGCGTCGGTATAGCTCATGACCGCCCTTCTCCAGGACATTCGCTTTGCCTTTCGGGCCTTCGCGCGGAATCCTGGCTTTGCCGCCGCGGCGGTGCTGTCCCTGGCGATCGGCATCGGAGCCAACACCTCCATCTACAGTGTCGTCAGCGCGTTGCTCCTCCACTCCCTGCCGTACAGGGACGCTGCCCGCCTCGTCATTCTCTGGAACCGTTCCCCGGGCTTGGGCATCACCGAGGACTGGTTCTCCACGGCGCAGTACTTCGATATTCGCGGCACTGCCCGGAGTTTCGACGATGTGGCCATTGCCATCGGCGGCATCGAAAACCTCTCCGGCGACGGCGAGCCGGAGCGCATCGGAACCGTGCGCGCGTCCTCGAATCTTCTTGGCATGCTCGGCGCGCGCGCCTATCGAGGACGCCTCTTCCTGCCGCGTGAAGATTCGCCGGGAGCCCCCGCTACCGTGGTCCTCAGTTACAGCACCTGGCTGCGGCGTTACGGCGGCGACCAGCGCGTCCTGGGCAGGACGATTGTTCTCAACGGCCGCCCCTATGAGGTTGCCGGCGTTCTGCCGCGCTCCTTCTCGCTGCCGCGCGAAGTTCTGCCCATCCTCGGCGGCGCGGAAATGCCGGAGGTTTTCGTGTCCCTTTCCCTGGGGGCGGACGCGGCTGATGTTCGCGGCCACGAGGACTACAACATCCTCGCGCGGCTGCGGGCCGGGGTCACGCTGCAGCAGGCCCAGGCTGAGATGGATGCCCTGACCGCCCGCCTGCGCCGCGATCATCCGGATGTATATCCGCCGAACGGCGGGCTCACCTTCGGTGTCGTTCCTTTGCTTGAGCAGGTTGTGGGAGACGTCCGCGCGGCTCTGCTCACGCTGACCGGCGCCGTCGGGCTCGTGTTGCTGATCGCCTGCGCCAACGTCTCCAACCTTTTCTTATCTCGCGCGCTGGCGCGCGACAAGGAGCTGGCGGTGCGGGCGGCGCTGGGCGCCGGGCGCGGCCGCATTGTCCGCCAGCTGCTGACGGAGAGCGCTCTTCTCGCCCTCGGCGGCGGACTGCTGGGCGTTCTCCTCGCCTTCGGAATGGTCCGCTTCATCCACGCGCTCGGCGCCGGGAGCGTTCCGCGCCTCGCGGAGCTCGGCATCAACGTCGAAGTTCTCTTTTTTACGTTGTTTCTTTCTCTGGCCGCGGGCATTCTCTTCGGCTTTGCGCCCGCCTTGCGCGTCAGCCGCATCAACCTCCAGGATGCCCTGAAGGAATCCGGCCACGGCGCCGCCGCGGCGAGCGCTGTGTGGAGCCGCCGGAACTACTTCCGCCGCGCGCTGGTCGCCGCCGAACTCGCTCTTTCCGTTGTCCTGCTGACCGGGGCGGGTCTGTTGCTCCGCAGTTTCGTGCGCCTGCAGAACGTGAGTCCGGGCTTCAACCCCGACCACGTGTTGACCTTCAGTCTCAGCATGAGCGGGCGCAAGTACACCGGTCGCCAGGCCGTCATCGAAGCCTATCGCCGCCTGTGGGACCGCCTCGACCACCTTCCCGGCGTGACGGCTTCCGGCGGCGCTTATGCTCTTCCGCTCAGCCAGTTGTTTGCCTGGGGCCCGATCACCGTCGAGGGCCGCGCGCCCGCTCCGGGGGAAAAATTCCTGAATGCCGACGAACGCATGGTCGCCGGCCGCTTCTTCGAAGCCATGCAGATTCCTCTTCTCGAAGGACGCCTTTTCAGCGAGCGGGACGCCGCGGACAAGCCGCGTGTCGCCCTGGTGGATGAGTTCATGGCCCGCGAACTATGGCCGGGGCAGAGTCCCGTCGGCAAGCGCATTCATAGCGGAGGCATCGGGGAGAATTCGCCGTGGATTACCGTTGTCGGCGTGGTCGGACGCGTGAAGCAGTACACCCTGGACGCCGACTCGCGGATCGCGTTCTACCTCCCGCACGAGCAAAGCCCGGCGCGCGAGCTGACCGTTGTCGTCCGTAGCGTCTCCGATCCGGCCGCGCTCGCCGCCGCGGTCCGCAATGAAATTCGCGCGCTCGATCCCGACCTGCCCATGTATTACGTGCGCACCATGAACGAGCGCGTCGCGGAATCGTTGGCCCGCCGCCGCTTCTCGCTGCTGCTCCTGGAAATCTTCGCGGGGTTTGCGCTGGGCCTTGCGGCCGTCGGCGTCTACGGCGTGATGTCCTATCTCGTGACCCAGGGCGCGCGCGAACTGGGTATCCGCGTGGCGCTTGGCGCGACGCAACGCGCTGTGCTTTCGCTGGTGCTTGGCCGCGGCATGTTGCTGGCCGCCGGCGGCATCGCGCTGGGCGCGGGTGCCGCGCTTGCTATGGGCCGGCTGATTGCCCGCATGCTGTTCCGCGTCGGTCCGGCCGACCCGCTGACCTTTTCTCTGGTGACGGGAATCATGCTCGGCGTCGCTTTTCTCGCGGTTTCCGTGCCCGCGCGGCGCGCCACGCGCGTGGACCCGATTGTCGCGCTGCGCGAGGAGTAGCCATCCGGGGCCCGTTAACACGGCTGTAACAACTCCTCTCTATTTTCGTGAAGCCATGCATCGGGAGTCGTGCGCTGTGGATGCGCGGCTCCATGGAGAACCCGGCCGATGAAGAAACCTGCCCGCAAGACCGCTGCGCCGCGGAAGAAGCCTGCCAAGCAGGCCGACTTCTTCCACAAACCGACCTGTTCCACCTGCCGCAAGACGCGCAAGTTCCTGGAAGCGCGCGGATACCATCTGAACGTCCGCGACCTGATCAAGCATCCCCTGAGCGTGACAGAACTCGAAGACCTCATCGGCAGCCGGGATGCGTCTGAATTCCTGCGCACCAAGGACGCGGCACAGCAGCCTGTTTCTCGTGCCCAGGCCATTCAGAAGATGGCCGGCGAGCCGAACCTTATTCGGCGGCCCATCGTGGTCGCCGGCGGCCGCGTGGTGATCGGGTTCGACGAACGCGGCATGGCCAAGCTCTGAGTTTGCGAGCTTGCCGGCGCCGGTCGCTCTAAGCCATTCCTGATGCGAACCTTCCTCCTGCGATCCCTCCTGCCGCCTTGACTTCGCTATTGCTCTGCCCCATGATGCGGCGGCCGAGCCACTCTGTGAACGGAAGTGCACCGGGCGTAAGTTTCAAGGGAAAGATTCTGCGCCGCCAGCGAGACCAAAGTTTCTCCATTACGGAGACTTCCCATCCCGGCGGCCACGTCCTTTCCAGGCATCGGCATGCGTCCGCCTACATCTCGTTTCTCATCGCCGGTTCGTACGTGGAAGCCTCGGCTTCGCGTGAATTGGTTTGCTCGCCTGGTGCAGTCATTTGGCATCCTTCGGGAGAGGTGCACAGCGACCGCTTCCATCCTCGTGGCGGCCATCTTGTCAATCTTGAAATCAGTACGGCCTGGCTGCGCAGCGCTTCGCTGGAGTCAGGCCTCCCTCCTGTTCCGCGCTTTTTCTCCGGCGGACTTCCGTTCGCTCTCGGGCTGCGCCTGTACCGCATGCTCCATTCCGGCCCGCAGGAGCTCGATGAGATCGCCGCCGAGCTGCTCGGTTTTTTCATCTCCGGCCCGCCTGCGTCGCGCCCGCCCGCATGGTTTCAACGCGCCATGGAGATTGTGGCCGATTCCTCCAGGCATCCCGTGACCTTGACCGAGACGGCCGCGCAGGCCGGCGTTCATCCCGTTCATTTATCCCGCAGCTTTCGGCGCTACCTCGGCTGTACTTTTCGCGAACACCTGGGCAGGGTTCGTCTCACTCGGGCGTTTGAGTCCCTGTTGAAGTCAAAGATGCGGATTGTAGACGTAGCCTGCGCGGCCGGTTTCGCGGACCATGCGCATCTCTGCCGAGCCCTCAAGGGAGCCGTCGGCGTTACTCCCTCCGCTTTTCGCTGGTTGGGTGCATGTTAAGCCCGTTCAAGACTTCCTTTCGCCCGTTCGTTACAACCAGTCCATGCGCTTCCATGTTTTTGTCCTTCGTATTTTTCTTTGCCTCGCCCTTTGCACTCTCGCATCCGCGATTGTGCCCGAGGCCGAACGCTCCCAAGCAGGGGCCCCTGCCGCACTGCATACCGCGACGCTGTGGGATCTGAAGCCCTCTTTGAAGTTCGATACCCTCTGTCTGCTCAACGCCCTGACCGGCGATCCCTACTATCTCCGCTACTACCGGGCTGAGTATGACCGCTTCTCTCCCCAGCTCACTCCGGCCGAACGCGATGCCTTCCTCTCTCTCAAGCGCATTCTCAAGGACGAAGCCGGTGGCATCATTTCCGCGCAGTTGTCCCTCTATTTTTCGTTGGCCGAGGATGAATCATTGTCCGAAATGATTCGCACGGCCAGGGACTCCTCAGAGATGCGCGCCGCTCTCCTGAAGACGCAGTATTGGAGTCCAGGCGGATGGGGCGCCTATGAACGCGCCCGGCCTCATCTCGAGACCGCTCTGAAGGCTTTGCAACGGCTTCAGTTCGAATCCTATTGGGAGAAGGAAGCTCGGCCGCGGATTCTGAAGCGTATCGAGGAGCTGCGCCCGACGCTGGCGAAATACAACATTGTTCCTTCGATCGAGCGCAAGCTCGGTGGTGCCTTGGCTTCAGACCACATCACGGTCTACTTGCTGCTCTACTCCGAGCCGCATGGCATCCGCATCACCGGGGCGCGCTTTCTCACGCACGTTTCCTATCCTTTCGGCATCGTTTTGCACAACGCCATCCATGAGATGATGCATCCTCCTTATGATGCGAAGGATCCCGCCGTCTCCGCGGCAATAGATCGGCTCGCCGCCGAGCCTCTTATCAAGGACAAGGTCGAGCACCACGACGCCTCTTTTG
>DASPOW010000183.1:0-4469 GCA_035625855.1 Candidatus Methylomirabilota bacterium
GTCGTTGGTCACTTTGCGCCGCATCGTCTCGTCCATCGTCACGTTGAATCCCCCGATGCCCGCCACCGGCGAAGCCGCGCCTGTGCGCGTGCCGGGGGCCATCGCCGCGATGTCCCCGGAAAGCAATATGAAAAAGCCCGCCGACGCCCCGCGCGCCCCCGCTGGACTCACGTAAACAACCACCGGAACGCGGCAGGAAAGAATGTGCGAGATGATTTCCGTCATCGAACTCACCAGGCCGCCCGGTGTATCCATGGTAATGACCACCAGCGAAGCACGGCGCCGCTCCGCGTCCGCGAGGCCCTCGTTGATATAGTTCACCAGGACCGGCTCGATGACGTCTTCCATCTTCAGCTCTTCCACCACCTGCGTTTCAGGCTGGGCTTTGTCCGCCGCCGAATGAAACGGCACGACGAAAGCCGCAAAAAATACCAGGGCCGCCGCGGACAAGAGAACCGGCCGCGTCCGAAGTCTCGAAGCGGCCTCATCCGCGCGGAAACGACCAGTGCCGTATCTCATTTCGGTGCTCCTTGCCCTGTCCCGCCAAGACGCTCCAGAAGCTGCTTGGCCTCCGTATAGTTGGGCGCCAGCTTCACGGCCTTCTCCAGCTCTTCCCGCGCGAGCGGCACTTTCTTTTGCTCAAGGTACACCCGCGCCAGAGCCAGGCGCACCGTCGCGGAGTCGCGCGCATCCAGCGAGGCGCGGTACTCGGCAACCGCCTCATCCAGCCGCTGCCGCCGGTGCGCAATCTCCGCCAATCCCCGGTGCGCCGCCGGATCATGCGCGTCGGTCGCCAGCGCGGCGCGGAATTCCCGCTGGGCGTCATCCAGCCGCCCTGCGGCGAGTTGCTGCCTCCCCGCGTGGTCGTGTCCGGCCGCTCCTGCATCCGGGTGCGATGCCTCGGCAACCGGGAGGTCGGCGCCCTCCATCTCCAGCATCAGCGTCGCCGTGTCGAGTTCCGTCTTCAGCCGGTCCAGGTTCGCCAGCGTCTCCGCGCTAATCCCGGGGAGCGGCAGAAGCCCCGGAATCTCCGCGGCCGCTTCGCGCTCCCCCTGCGCTTCCGCCTTTTGTCCCGAGCGTTCCAAGGCATAAATCAGAACCGCGCGTGATTCCGGATCGTCCGGTTGGCGTTTCACGGCCTCCCGCAGGTATGCCGCGCTCCCGGCAATGTCTCCGGCGCGCAAAGCCAGCAGGCCGAGGTTGAACGGGTAGTCGTTCTCCTGCGGGTCAAGCTCGGCGGCGCGCGCCAGGTCCCCGCGGGCCGCGGTCACTTTTCCGTTGCGTTCCCGGGCTATGGCGAGGTTGTTCAGAATCTCCGGCACCCCCGCTCCCGCATTCTTCACCAGTTCTTGAAGCGACAAAAAAGCCTCTTCGGCGCGGTCCGGCTGGCCAAGCCACACCCGGCAAACGCCCGATGCGAACAGCGATTCGACGTACCGGCTGTTGTTCTTCGGCACCCGCCCGAACCACACAATGGCCGTCGAGCAGTCGTGCCGCGCAGAGTAAGCCTTCCCCAGGGCAAACGCCGGTTCGGGCCAGTTCGGTTCCAGCGCCACCGCCTGCTTGAGTTCCCGCACCCGCACCTCGTCGTCCACGGCGCTGTGTCCTCGAACAAAGTGTTCGAAGGCGTCCAGTCGCAAGGGGCTTTGGGCCCTCGAAAACTCCTCCAGCGTCAGCGGGAATCGCCTGTCGTTTGTCGAAAGCAGCCGCCACACGACGCGCGTGTCCAGGTCCATCAGCGAATCCAGCGGGCCGCTCTCCCGCGTCGCCGGTTCCAGCGCCGCCGGCGTCACTCGCAGCAGCCGCCCGTCCACCGAGAGATTCTTGCCGTCGCTGGTGTACGACCCGAAGATTACATAGTCGGCGTCGAGGTCGGTGGCAAGGCGCAGCATCGTCGCGCGGCTGATCCTGGCCGTCATCGGCAAGCCGTAGCGCTCGACCTCCGTTGCCCGGCCTTCGTGCGTATACACATGCTGCCCCGAGGCGGACAGCCGTCCGATGGTCAGCTCCTCCAGTCCCTCGCTCAGCCACTCCAGGCGGGGGTCTCCGCTGCGATTCTCGAAGGGAAAAACGAGGAATTGCGCGCGGAAAGAAGCCTCTGACGAAGCCTTTCCCTGGCCGCCCGCAGCCGGAACCCACACCAAAGCCAGCCCGGCTAACGCCACCAGCACCGCGGGACCAAGAAAGTTCCCGCTGCGAACTGCCCTCAACATGACTCCTTGCATTGTAGCAGATAGGCCTTGGGAGGGATTTCCCGCGCCCGCGGAGCGAATTGCTCTTACCCCGCTTTGCGCGGTTGCGATTACGGAGTGGCGCTGTCCTTCGGATGCGCCAGAAGATCCTGCACCCCCGGGTCGTTCACCACCGCCGCGAACGCCGGATCGGTCCTCACGGTTGCCAGCTCTTTGTACCCTTCTTCGCGGGCTTTCCGCAGGTAGTGCAGGCAGCGTTCCACGTTGTTGGCCTGGGCAAACGACTTCGCCAGCATGAAATAAAAGCGCCCGCGGTTCTCGACGGAGCGGTTCTGCAGCAGTGGCGCGTTTCGCGAACCGGTCTGCTCGAAATACTCCGGGTCGATCTCCAGTACTTTGCGGAACGCCGCGATGGACTCCTCGTACTTCTTGTCCGAGAAGTACGCGTAACCCAGGTTGCTGTAGAGCACCGCCATGTCCGGCCGCAGGGACACGGCCTTCTGGTACGTGTGAATCGCCTTGCCGAACTTCTTCCGCGAGTAATATACGGTGCCGAGGTTGTTCCACGCTTCGACGAAGTTCGGTTCGAGCTTGATTGCGTGCTCGTAGCTCTTGGCGGCCGCGCTCATGTAATCCAGCTGTTGATATGCCATCCCGAGCTTGTTGAGGTACGACGCGTTGTTGGGATACTTCTCCGCCAGCGCTTTGTATGCGGCCGCGGCTTCTCGGTAGTCTTTCCGCGCCAGGTACGCCTCGGCCTGCTCTTCCGGAGACACCTGCGGCGCCGTCGCTCGTTCGTTGGGAGGTGCTTTCTCGCCCGTGGGCGGGCCGGATTGAGCTTTCCCGGGCTTGGCCGTCAATACACTGAAGCAAAACGCGCTAACCAGAATCGCCACTGTCCGTCGTCTCATGGCGAATCTCCCTTCTCCTGCTACGGCTGACTCGGCTTCTCCGTGTCCTTCTTGTCTTTCTTGTCCTTGTCGTCCTTCTTTCCTCCAAAGATACCAAAAAACTTCTGCAACGGCCCTTTTTTCTTCTCCTCCTCCTTGGGAGCTGCCGCCGCCCCGCTGCCCGGTGGACCACCCGCCGTGTTCGCTCCGGCCTGCGCCCCGCCCGCCGGACTCTCCGTCGCCGGGGCGCTGCCGAAAATGTGCGACAGCGACGGGGAAGTCGGCACCGACGTCAGCGTGCCCCCGCCGCCGTGCCGCTCGCAGTACGCCGTCGGCGCGGTCCCCGTCACGTAAACCTCCATCCGCGTCACCGGGCACTGGGGCGTCGCCAGTTGCAGCGTGTCGGGATCGATGCTCGCCGCCGTCACGCCTTCCGGCGCTGAGAAATCCTGCACATCGCTGTATGCGGGCATCGCCGTCGCTCGAATCATGAAATCCGCCCAGATCGGCGCCGCTGCGCTGCCGCCCGGGAGCCCCAGGTCGCGGTTGTCGTCAAATCCGATCCAGATCACGCACAACAGGTTCGAGGTAAAGCCCGCGAACCAGCCGTCGCGCGACGTCCCGGTCTTTCCCGCGGCCGGCAGCGTAAACCCTCGCGCCCGCACCGTCGCGCCCGTGCCGCGGTTCAGCACGTCCTGCAGAAGGTTCGTCACGATGAACGCCACGCGCGGGTCCAGCACGTTCTTCGTCTGCGGCGAGAAGTTCTCCAGCGTTGAGCCGTCCGCGTTCACCACCCTGCGCATGAACTGCGGCTCCGCGCGCACGCCGCCGTTCGCAAACGCCGTGTATCCCGCGGCCACGTCCACCGGCGTCATTTCGTACGTCCCTAGCGCGACCGCCGGAGTGGCTTGAATGTTGTTGCCCAGCCCCATCTTCCGCGCCACCTGCACCACGCGCCCGTAGCCCACCAGTTCCGCCACTTTGATCGTCGCCACGTTCAGCGAATTGACGATCGCGTCCCGAATCGTCACCGTTCCCATGAATCTCTCGCCGAAATTGTTCGGCGTGTATTCCTTCCCATCGAACTCGAACGTTGTCGGCTCGTCCACGATCGTCGTCGCCGTCGTCACTACCGGTTCCACGCCGTCCACCGCGTTGTCCAGCGCCGCCGCGTACACAAACGGCTTGAACGAAGACCCCGGCTGCCGGTGCGCCAGCGCGTGGTTGAGCTGGCTCTGTCCGTAATCCCGCCCGCCGATGAGCGCCTTGATCTCTCCCGTCCGCGGATCGAGCGCCACCAGAGCCACCTGCGCCTGCGGGATTTGGTCGCTCAGCCCCTTCTTCTTCTGCTCCTTCTTCCAGCGCTCGAATTTCTTCTCCACCATCG
>DASPOW010000184.1:0-5129 GCA_035625855.1 Candidatus Methylomirabilota bacterium
GCCAGAATCCCGGCCGCCGCTAGCCATGAAAACGCGACGGACGGCAGATAGAGGTAGCGCTCGGCAAGAACGCTCGCGGCCATCCAGCGCGCGTTCAGCACCGGGGCGAGCGTCAGCAGCATCCAGACGACAGCGAAAGCGTGCGGGCGCGAGCGCCTCGACAGAACGGCGAGCAGAACCAGAGTCGCGGCCAGGGCCGCGGCGCCGGCGGCCACACGAGGCTCAGCCAGGGTCACGCTCTTGTGAAACGGGTAAAAGACCGAAAGCGGCCAGGGCCAAAAGAGCTTTCCGGCGTACGCGCCGAAAAGGGCCAGACCGGAGAGAAACGCCTGGGGCCAGGTCACGTCGGGATGCTGGCGAATCGGAGTGACGCCGCCGAGAAACAGAACGCGGAAGGCCAGATAGATCGCCGTCAAAAACCAGAAGGGCGCGTACCGCGCGACCTTCCGCCAAAGGACCGTGGTGTTGCGGTCCGCGCGAACGGCGTGCTCGTACAGAGTCGCGAGAACGGGCAGCACCATGGCCTGCTCTTTCGAGAGCAGCGCCAAGGCGAACGCCGCAACCATGCCGCCGCAAGCCCGGCGGCGATCGCGGGCGCCAGGTTCCTCGAGGCGCAGAAAAAAATAAAACGCCAACAGGCAAAACAGGGCCAGCTCGAGGTCCGTGATTCCGGCGATCCAGGCCACGGACTCAGTGTGGACGGGATGCAAGGCGAAAACGGCCGCAGCGACGAGCCCCGAAGATTCATCGCGAAACAGCCGGAGCGCGACGAGATAAACCAGATAGACGACGCCGAGGTGAACAAAGATGTTCACGAGGTGAAAGCCGAACGGGAAAGCGCCAAAAACGAAGCGGCAGAGGAGATAGCCGAAGGTCATGAGCGGACGGTAGTAGTTCGTAGCGCCCTGCTCACCCTGGAAGGACCACACGTTGGTGGTGAAGATTCTGCCGATAAAATGCGCGCTGCGGACGTAGGGGTTTTTCTCGATCTGGTCGTGATCGTCGTAAACGAATCCGTTGGGGACGGCGTTGGCAAACAGGGCAAACGCCAGAATCAGCACGCAGCCGGCAAGCGTGGAATGGCGGCGCGGGGGAGGCGACGGCGGCACCTGCGCTGGGGAGTTGCCCACTTCCCGATGTTACCGGAAGGGCGGAGAGACGTTGGGACCGAAGGCGAAGCTGTTACCGCAGAAACAAGCAGGGACCCACAGAGGGACGCGGGCGCACGCGCCTGCTATACTCTCGCGAGATTGGCCAGCCTCCCCCGGCGAAACCGGTTCATGACCACGCGCGCGACTCCCGAAGACACGAAATCGTACGCGCAACGCTTCGCTACGGCGGAAGAAGCGGGCCATTTTCGCAAGGCCACTCTGCCCGGCGAGGCGCTGACCGTTTCTTCGATCGGAATCGGAACCTACCTGGGGCAGCCGGACGCAGGAACCGACGAAGCCTACGCGGCGGCAGTCGCGGCAGCGGTAGAGAACGGCATCAATTTCATCGATTCGGCAATCAACTACCGGCTGCAGAGAAGCGAACGCAGCATCGGCGCGGCCCTCGAACAACTGCGGAAAAAGGGCTACCCGCGCGAACAGGTCGTTCTGTGCACGAAGGGAGGCTACCTCACTCCGGACGGTGCCGTGCCCTCCGACGCCAACGAGTATTTTTTTCGCGAGTACATCCAGAAGGGAGTTTTTCGCGCGAAGGACATTGTGGCGGGATGCCACTGCATGGCGCCGGCCTACCTCGAGGACCAGATCGAGCGCAGCCGGCGGAATCTGGGGGTCGAGGCGATCGACGTCTATTACCTGCACAACCCGGAGACACAACTGGGCGAGGTTTCGCCCGGAGAGTTTCTGGCGCGGGTGCGCGCGGCGTTTTCGACGCTCGAGTCCGCGGCTTCCTCGGGGAGGATCGGCTGGTATGGAATGGCCACGTGGAACGGCTTCCGGCAGGAAGCGGGATCGCCCGGCGCCTTGCAGCTTGAAGAAATCACGCAACTCGCTCGGGAACTGGCCGGGGACCAGCACCGTTTCCGCTTCGTGCAGCTTCCGTGCAACCTGGCCATGACCGAAGCTCTGACGCTGGGGAACCAGACGGTGGCCGGGCGGACAGCGACGATGGCGGAAGCGGCCGAGGCTCTGGGAATCACGCTGGTGGCCAGCGCGTCGCTGTTGCAGGGACAGGTGGCGCGCAACCTTCCCGGGTTTGTGCGCGAGGCGTTCGAACTGGAGACGGACGCGGAGTGCGCGCTGCAGTTCACGCGGTCTTCGCCGGGGATCACGACAGCGCTGGTGGGAATGTCTCGCGTGGAGCACGTGCGGGCGAACGCGCGCCTGACACAAATTCCGCCCGCCTCCCTGGAGCAATTTCAGAAGCTCTTCGAGCGCGGCGAAAGCGCTTAAGAAACGCGCGACACGGTCACCGGTCGCGGAGTTCAAGGTGGCGCGCGGCCAGCCAGCCCGCGAGAGCCGCGGACATCGGCACAAGAGCCCCGGCGAAGAAATGATCCTCGCCTTCAATCACGACAACGCGCTTCTCCCCGGGCCATGAAGCGGCGAGTTGTTCGAGCCGCTCCGGCGAGCCGTAAGGATCGTTGCGCCCCTGCAAAAAGAGTTTCGGTTTGGGGCAGCTCTGCAAATAGGAAAAGTCGGAGCCGTTGACCGGCGCGCCGATGCCGACTAATTCGGCCACGCGCTCGTCCGCGCAACCCACCCTCAGTCCGACCAGGCAGCCGAAGCTGAAGCCGGCAAGCACCATGGGCGAGCCGGGGAAGCGCGCGGCCAGAAAATCAATCGCCGCGCGAACGTCGCCTTGCTCGCCGATGCCCTTGTCGTGCTTTCCGGCGCTGCGCCCGGCGCCGCGGAAGTTGAAGCGGAGCACGGGAAGCGCGAAACGGTCGAACACTTTTGCGGCCTGGTAGACGACCTTGTTGTGCAGCGTTCCGCCAAAAAGCGGATGCGGGTGGCAAACCAGAGCAGCAAGCGGAGGGCTCACGCCGGGACCGGGGGACCACAGCACGGCTTCGAGCGGCCCGACAGGGCCTTCAAGGAAAAGCGATTCGACCTGATGAGAATCGGGCATGCGACACGCGAAAGGGAGTTTAGTGGCGCCGCGAGGGAATCGCCAGCGGGAGCGCAGCGGGCTTTCAGCCGAGGCGGGCCAGGTTCGCGCGGGAGCCGCGCCGCATGCGCAGCGTCCCCGCGCCGAGGCGAAAGACGGAGATCGCGAGCTCGCCCGGTCCCCAGACTTCGTCGGAGCGAGCGACGACAGCACGAACCTCTCCGCCGGTGTTCCACGCGCCGGGAGGCGTTCCCTGGAACGAAACGAAGACGGTGCGTTCCCGCTCGTACTCGCGGCAGCTCAAGAAGCGCAGACCTTCCGCCGAGACATCCAGCGTCATGGTCTCTTCGAACCAGGGAAGGTTTTCGAGACGCACGCGCACGGGAAGAGAGAGCCGCACGCGACGGCTGGCGCGGCGCTCGGCCAGGGCCGGCCGCCGATCGGAAGCGGCCCCCCGGGCCGCCAGCGCTTCGAACCTGCCCGCGAGCATCGCGCCTCCACCCTTGCGCGGTTCGCAGCGCGTGGCGCGAAGGAGCATTTCCGGCTGGCTTTCGGGCAGAGTGGAATCGTACGGAAATGAAACCCAGAGGTGCGTTCCAGCCAGGGCGGGAACGGAGAGAGGAACCTTCAAGCCGCCGCGCGAAACGTCTTCGGTTTGCTGCACCTCCTCGCGCAAACCGAACGGAGCAAGCCAGCGGATTCGTGCGGGAAGCCGCAGGCGCGCCCGGCTGTACTTGCGCCGCTCCATGCCTTGAGTCTCGTCCTTGCGGCGAGCTGGTACTGAGAATAGTACCGTGTCGTTGGCGAATTTGATAACGCACCACAAAAAAGTACCATTACCATTTTCCGTATTGCGGTTCGCCGGGGTCGAATGCTAGCTTTTGCCCAGTTTTGACGCTTGGGGGGCGCATGGCCAGCGGCGAAGAACGTCGTGAGGCACGGAGATTCACGATGACTCTGCCCTTGCGGATACTGCAGGGCGAAAAGAGCCGAGGCGAATTCCACACGCAGACGCGCGACGTCAGCTACCGCGGCCTCTATTTCCTGGCCGACTCGAAGCTGGAAGTGGGCACCGAGATCGAGTTCGTGATTACGCTGCCGGGGCAGGTCACGCAATCCGGCGACGTGCATATCCGCTGCCGCGGACAAATCGTCCGCGTGGAATCCACGGGGGAACGGGTAGGCGTGGCCGCGAAGATCGACCGCTACGAGTTCATTCCCGCCGCTGCCGCATAGGAATCGCCAAGGCTCCGCAATTCGGTACAATTCCTTCCAGGGTCACGTGCTCGCCTCGGGCATGGGAGGCTGCGATGTACCACTATGACGCCAAGACGGCGCTCGAAGAATTGCAGGAAGACGCGCTGCTGCCGCACCCGGTCAAACTGCGCGACATGATTCTGCGCACGCGGCTCGAACCAGCCGAAGCGCAGGCCATCAACCACGAATTTCAGCTTTACCTGGCGCGGTTCGGGGAGATCCAGCAAACCGCGCGTGAGATCCTGCAAAAGCTGGCGACCGGACAGCCCAAGGCATGAGGCGCGTCCCGCGCGTCCTGGTGCTGTCGGCGTCTTCCGGAGCGGGGCACGTCCGCGCGGGGCAGGCCCTGGAAAAAGCCTTTCGCGCACGCGGCGGGTGCCAGGTCGAGCACATCGACGCCCTTGGTTACGTCAGCAAGCTCTTTCAGCGCATCTACGACCGGATGTACATCCGCATGGTGCGGCGCGCGCCGGAGATGATGCGCGTGCTCTACGAGCGCACGGACCGGCCGTGGGAGCACCTCCGCAGGCGGCTGGCCCTCGACCGCATGAACGCCCGGCCGATGATCCAGTTGCTGCGGCGCGTGCAACCCAACCTTTGCGTGGCCACGCACTTTCTGCCCGCGGAGATCATTGCCTGGCTGATTGCCAAGGGGAAACTGCGCGCCCGCAACGCCATCGTGGTCACCGACTTCGACGTGCACGCGATGTGGCTTTGCCGCACGGTGGACCGCTATTACGTCGCGATCGAGGAGGCCGCGGAATATCTTGCGGGCATCGGAGTGCCGCGCGAGAGGGTGCGTGTCTGCGGAA
>DASPOW010000185.1:0-4783 GCA_035625855.1 Candidatus Methylomirabilota bacterium
CCCTCGCCTCCGAACTCGCCTCCACCAAGATCGTCAACATCGGAGCGCCCATCGGTACCATCACCTCCGATCACCTGACCGCCGTCAGCGGACGCCTCGGCCCAACGCCGCAGATGATTCCCTTTGACTTGACCCTTGTGGCCGGCGGCAAAGAGAAAAAGCTGCGCTTCGCCCTCGTCAACCATCCCAAGCTCACTCCTCTCCTCGTGGCCATCACCACCTTCACCGGCCTCTCGCAGAACGCCCTCTACGGCGAGAGCACCACGCTCCATCTCCAGGGCGAGATTCGCGTCAAGGGCCACTCCACCATCCGCCTCGAGAACGCGTATGCACCCGCGGATGTTTTCAGCCAGGACGCCTTCCCCATCGCCCTCGCCGTTCAGTCCAGCTTCATGCGCCTCTACACCAACACCACCGAGGCTCCGGCCGTCGAAGGCATTTCCCTTCGCGTCGAGAGCACTCCCGGACGCCAGTCCTTCACCATTGACAGCGCCTGGCTCGAGAAAACCGAAGCGCGTCCCGGCGAGAGCGTCCATGTCCGCGTCCTTCTGCGCCCTTACCGCGGACCGGCCCGCGTCGCCGACCTGACTGTGCGCGTGCCCGAGCAGAGCGCTCCCGGCACGGTTCTCCGCGTTCTGGTCAGCGACGCCGATTGGCTCAATCGCAGCACCCGCGGGTTCAGTCTCCCCGGCATCGGCGTGCTCTTTCCGCCATCGGACAGCGGCCTCGAGCAGCTCATCTCCGTCATCAATCGCGAGCGGCACAACGACCGCGTCTACGCCGGCCTTTTTGCGCCCGCGCCTAGCCTCGTCTGGGCCGACAAGGAAATGCCCAACATCCCGCTCTCCCAGGTCAACGTGCTCGACGGCCGCCCGGGCCCCGGCGGCATCCAGTACTTCCGTGAATCCCTCGCCAGCGAGGATTCCCTCGCGCTGGGCGGGCCCGTCGCCGGAGTGATTTCGTTGTCGCTCACCGTCCGTTGAATCCGAGGAAGGAGCTCTCTTTGGGAAAACGTATCCGCATCCGGCTCCGCAGTGGACTGGCCTTCGCGCTGCTCGCCGCCTTGGCGCTTTCCTGCGCCGCGCTCTACGCCGAACACACCCGCCGCTGGCGCCAGGCCACTTACGAGGATTTCCTGAAAGGCACCGCTCGCGGCATCGCCGTGCGCAGCGACGGCGGCCTCGAGCTCGCTCCCCGCTTCCAGCTCGTCGCCGAAGCCGACGCGTCCTTTCTCTGGTCGTTGCGCGCCGCGCCCAACGGAGTCCTTTACGCCGCGGGCGGCTCGCCCGCCAAGGTCTTTCGCTTTTCCGGCGAGGGCAAACCGGCTCAGGTCTTTCAGTCCGAGGAGCTTTCCGCGCAAACCATCGCCGTGGACTCCAAGGGCTTTCTCTACGTCGCTACCGCGCCCGACGGAAAGGTCTACCGCATTTCCCCGCAGGGAGAAAAAACCGTCTTCTTCGAGCCCAAGACCAAATACATCTGGGACCTCGCCTTCGACCGTAACGGCACGCTCTACGTCGCCACCGGCGACAAGGGCGAAATCTTCGCCGTCACCCCCGACGGAAAAAGCGAAGTCTTCTACGCCAGCGACGACGCGCACGTCCGCGTCCTGGCCGTCGCTTCCTCAGATTCCCTGCTCGCCGGCACGGAGCCGGATGGCCGCGTCCTCCGCATTCCCTTCGCCGCCCCTCCCAAGGGCCAGCAGCGCACCGCCTTCGTCCTGTACGAAACCGCGAAGCGCGAAATCACCGCGCTGATTGCCGCTCCCGACGGCACCGTGTACGCCTCCGGCATCGGGGAAAAACAGAAAATCCCCATGCCCGGCATCGTCACTTCCGCGGCGCAGGTGGCGCACAACCTCTCCTCCCTCGGCGGGATCTCCATCGGCGGCACCGGCTCGGCGCAGGTCGCCAGCCCCGTCGGGCCGTTCCCCGCTCTGCTCTCCAGCGCCATCTACCGCATCGCTCCGGACGGAGCGCCCGAGGAAATCTGGTCCTCGCGCGAGGAGGTCGTTTACGCTTTGGGGCTCAACTCCGACGGCCGCCTCCTCGCCGGCACCGGCAACTCCGGAACCTTGCTCACCATCGACGGCCGCGGCGTGTTCGCCCAGCTCGCCAAGTCCGGCGCCTCGCAGATCACCGGCATCGTCCGCGGCAGCGACGGCCGCACCTATCTCTGCACCGCGAATCCCGGCAAGCTCTTCTCTCTCGGCCCGGAGTTCGAGTCCGAAGGCACATTCGAATCGCGCTCCTTCGATGCGCAGCTCTTCTCGCAGTGGGGCCGCCTCGAATGGTGGGGCCCCGCGCCGCAGGGCGCATCGGCATCCGCCGAGCCGCGTATCTCCTTCTTCGTCCGCACCGGAAACACAGACGATCCCGGCCGCGAGTGGAGTCCCTGGACCGGGCCGTACTCCAGGTCGGGCGAATCCGTGAAGGCGCCGCCCGCGCGCTTCGCGCAGTGGAAGCTGGCGATGCGCGGCGGCGCGCCCGGCGCAAGCGTCTCCTGGGTCTCGCTCGCCTATCTGCCGCACAACGTCGCGCCCACGATTGACGCCATCGTCCTGCAGGATTCCGGAATCCGCCTGCAGACCATCCTTCCGCCGATCGGGATTCCCGGGCAGGCGACCGTCGCGGTGCGCCTGCCTCCTTCGCAGAACACCCTCGGCATCGCTTCCCCGCTCGTTCCTCCGCCGCGGGTCGAGCCGACTCCGCAGGGCGTCGCGCAGAAGGGCTTCCGCTCGGTCATCTGGAGCGCGCGCGATGAGAACGAGGACGACCTGCGCTACTCCATTTACTTCCGCGGCGAGGGCGAACACGACTGGAAGCTCCTGAAGGAAAACCTCGAGCAGAAGTTCTTCTCGTGGGACACGACTTCGATGCCCGACGGCGCTTACTACCTGAAGATTGTCGCCAGCGACGCCGCTTCGAATCCGCCTGCCTCGGCGCTCACCGGCTCGCGGGAGAGCGAGCGCTTCGAGGTGGACAACACCCCGCCGGTGATCGAGAAACTCGAGGTGATTCCGGTCGCCACGAAATCCGGCGCCAACTCCGTGCAAAGCGTCGCGGCGCGCTTCACCGCGCGCGACGCGCAGAGCGGCATCGACCGCGCCCAGTACAGCGTGGACGGCGGCGAATGGATCCTCGCGGCGCCGGCGGGCGGATTGAACGACGCGCTCGAGGAGAAGTACGAAATCACGTTGACCAACGTCGCGCCGGGCGAGCATACGCTGGCCGTGCGCGCTTTCGACCGCTTCGAAAACGCGGGCAGTGCGAAAAAAGTCTTCAGCGTGGCCGCGGCGAAGCCCTAGGTGGCCTGCGCCGAAACCATCCGGCCGAAGGAATCGGCGGAGGAACGCTGGTGCGGCGGCGTGATGCGTTCGATCCGCACGCCGTAGCCGAACAGGCCCTCCTCCATCTCGCGCCGGTGCACGACGCGCCCGCGGCAGCGCGACTCCTGCACGGCCATCCCGGAAATCTCCACCGGGACGCGCACGAGCATGTCCAGCGCGGCGCCGATCCGCAGAGGCGTCCGCGAGGTCAGCAGCATGCCGTACCGCGAAATGTTGACCGCGCTGCAGTTGTGCTCGGCCATGTCCGTGGAAAGATCCGCGATCCGAAACCGCACGGGGATATGCAGCGAATAACGGGGAAACATCCGTCTGTCCTGATTCCGCATGTCTTCTCCTGCGCGAGTGGGGAGGGCACCGCGGCTGGTCGAGGATTGAAAGGGGGATGCCGAATGTACCAAAAAGCTGGAAGCGGTCAAGTACCATTTAAGTACTACTTTTTCCACAGGATTCTGCTTTGGCATGAACATCGCAGGCATTTCCACAGGTTTTGCATCTACCATTTTGGTGCTTGTACCATAGCGGTGCATGAACGAGCCTGATGCTGTTTCAGAAAGGACTTCGGCTGCTTTTCGGCCAACGAAACGATGAGCACTCCCGCCACGCAAGCTCCCCCGGCGCCGGCGCCCGGATGGACGGAGATCGTCGAAGCGCACGCGCGGATTGCGCCGCGCATCCGGCGCACTCCGGTGATGACCAGCGAGTCGCTCGACGCAATGAGCGGCGCGCGATTGTTCTTCAAGTGCGAGAATTTCCAGAAGACGGGGTCGTTCAAGATCCGCGGGGCGACGAACGCAATTTTTTCGCGCAGCGACGAGGAAGTGAAGCGCGGCATCGCCACGCACTCGAGCGGGAACCACGGCGCGGCGGTGGCCTGCGCGGCGCGGTGGCGCGGAGTTCCGGCGTGGATCGTGATGCCGCGGAACACCGCGGCGGTGAAATGCCGGGCGGTGGAGGGGTACGGCGGCACGATTGTGTTTTGCGAGCCGACGGCCACTTCGCGCAGGGAGACGACGGAGCGCATCCTGCGGGAGACGGGCGCGCTGCTCGTCCATCCGTACGACGACGACCGCATCGTGGCCGGGCAAGCCACGGCGGCGAAGGAGCTGTTGGAGGAAATGCCGGACCTCGACGCGGTGCTCGCTCCGGTGAGCGGGGGAGGGCTGCTGAGCGGCACTTCGATTTCGGCGAAGGCGCTGCGGCCGGAGATTCGGGTATGCGGGTGCGAGCCGCAGCGCGCCAACGACGCGTACCTTTCGATGACCACGGGAACGCTGCAGGCGCAGGAATCGAGCGATACGATTGCGGACGGGCTGAGAGCGGCGCTGGCGGAGCGGACGTTCGCGATTCTGCGGCGCAACGTCGCGGGCATCCTGCTGGTGACCGAGCAGGAGATTATTTCCGCGATGCGCACGGTGTGGGAGCGGATGAAGATTG
>DASPOW010000186.1:0-4237 GCA_035625855.1 Candidatus Methylomirabilota bacterium
CACCATCTCGGGCGAGTACGGAATCTCGAGTTGCATCTCTTCGGCCAGCGTCAGCGTTCCTTCCTTCAGCTTCGTGACCCAGTCGTGGGTATGTACGCGCAGAATGTCGTCGTCGCTGGCGGGTTCCGGTTCCAGAAAATCCTCTGGCGCCGCGATTTTCTCGTCGATCAGCTGCCGGGCGATCAGGCGGAACTTCTGCGAAGGGAACACGTGGGGCCCGAGATTGAGGTCGTACTTCGGGTGATAGACCAGCTTGAACGGCAGCATAACGAGAGGAGCGGCGCTCTCGCCTAGTTTTCGCGCTCCAAGATAAAGTCGGGCACGGCCAAGAGCGCGCGCCCGTATTCCGTATCAGCACGGCCGTTCAGGCAGGCCTTGGCGCGCTGCCCGTACTCCTGCGCCAGGCTTCTCACGCGGTCGAGCGCGCCCGAGTCCCGCACCAGCGCCACGATGCGTTCCGGCCGCACGCTGTGAAACTCCTTCTCCGCCAGTACCCGTTGCACCAGCTCCCGCGCTTCGCGGTTGCCGTTCTCCATCGCGTAAATCAGCGGAAGGGTGACCTTGCCCTCCTTCAAATCGCTCAGCACGGGCTTTCCCAGCTTCTCCGCCGACGCCGTGAAGTCGAGCAAATCATCCACCAATTGAAACGCCAGCCCCGCGCACCTTCCGTACTCCGCCAGACTCTGCTCGCATTCCTCGTCCATCTCGCCGAGCACGCCTCCCAGCCGCGCGCATCCGCTGAAAAGGCACGCGGTCTTGAATGTCGCCAGTTGCAGCGCGTCCTCTTCCGCCATGTCCAGGCGCCCGATCGTATCAAGCTGGATCAGCTCGCCCTCCACCATCTTTTGGGTCAGGTCAATCAGGATGTCCAGAATGCGGAACTTCCGCTCCGCCAGCGCCAGCTGAAATGCCTGCATGTAGAGCCAGTCGCCCGCCAGCACGCTGCGGTGGTTTCCCCACCGGGAATTCGCCGAGGGCCGCCCCCGTCTCGTCGCCGCGCTGTCAATCACGTCGTCGTGAATCAGCGTGGCGGTATGAATCAGTTCGACTACCGCCGCCAGGCGAATCGCGCTCCGCCCGCGATAGCCGGCGTAGCCCGCGGAAAGCAGCATCAGCGCGGGACGCAGCCGCTTCCCGCCGTTGCCCAGCAGGTAGCCGCTGATTTCCGAAACCGGCGGAAACGCCGAGCTCGTCTGCTGCGCCAGTTCCTGCTCCACCAAGACGAGGTCCTCGCGCACCAGCTCGAAAATTTCCTTGGCCGTCAACAGAGCGATGACCGCCTCCTAACCAATTGTCGTTGCATTTTTTTCGCCGGCGGCCGCCATCCCCGGGCCCGCCGGTGCTGCTTCGATGCGAAACAGGCGGCGGAAATTCCCTGCCGTCGCCACCGCAACGTCTTCGGTACGCAAGTCTCTCACACTCGCCAGCATGCGCGCCACTTCCACGACGTACGCGGGCTCGTTCCGCTTGCCGCGAAAGGCCTGCGGCGCCAGATAGGGCGAATCCGTCTCGATCAGCAAACGGTTCATCGGCACCGCTTTCGCCGAGTCCCTCAGATTCTGCGCCTTGGGATAGGTGATATTCGCGGCAAAGGAAACGTAGAAACCCATTTCCAGCCCGCGCTGTGCCTCTTCACGCGTCCCGCTGAAGCAATGGAAGATGCCCCCCAGACCCGTTGTGCGCCAGTCCTTTTCCAGAATCGCGATGCAATCGGGCCAAGCCTCCCGGCAGTGGATAATCACCGGAAGACTCGCTTCGGCCGCGAGCCTCAGTTGCTCGCGAAACACCCGCTCCTGAACGTCGCGCGGCGAAAAATCGTAGTGATAGTCGAGCCCGATCTCCCCCCAGGCGATTACCTTCCTGTGCCGCGCCAACTGCGCGAGTTGCGCGAAATGCTCCGCGGTCGCCGCTTTCGCTTCGTGAGGATGAATTCCGACGCTCGTGTAAATCCAGTCGCTTGCTTCCGCAAACGGCATCGCGGCGTCCAGTTTTTCCGGGCCCGGGCCCGTTCCCACCGCCAGCAGCGTGGTCACGCCCGCCGCACGCGCCCGCTCGAGCATCTGCACGCGGTCTTCATCGAATTGCGGAAAGTCGATGTGCGCGTGCGAGTCGATCAGTTCCATGATGTGGCTTTATTCCAGGGAGGGTTTCGCTGGCATTGATTGCCTGTCTGTTATTCCGAGCAAAGCCAAAGACTCTTTCTTCGACCGCGACGGCCGCTTTCTTTATTTCAGCCTTGCCCCCACTTCCACTTCTTCGTGGAAACCCGCGAGCACCGGCCGCCCCTCCGGTCCCACGGAAGCCGCCACGATCATACCGTTGGACTCCACTCCGCGCAGCTTGCGCGGCGCCAAGTTCACGACGACCACGACCTTTCGCCCAATGAGTTTCTCCGGCTCATACTGCTGGGCGATTCCCGCGACAATTTGCCGAATCTCGCTGCCTATATCCACGGTCAGTTTTAACAGCTTGTCCGCACCCTGCACCTTCTCCGCAGTCTTCACTTCGCCGACGCGCATCTCGACCTTCGTGAAGTCCTCGATCGGGATTTTGCCGTTCGCGGCTGCAGCAGCGGCCGTGGTCCCCGCCGCCTGCCCCGCCGGCGTTGCACCTCCGCCCCCCGTTGGCGGCGCTCCTTCCGGTGTCTTTTCCATGGCTTCCATCCTCCCAATCGTTTCTTCCTTCTCGACCCGCGGAAACACCGCATGCGCCCGCGACACCTTCGTTCCCGGCCGCAGGTACGACCAGGCCAGGTCGTTGATCTCCTGCTCGCCAATCGCTCCCGGCAGTCCCAACTGCCGCCAGTACTTCTCCGTTGCCGCCGGCACCACCGGATGCGCCAGCAGCAGCGCGATGCGGATCGCCGCCGCGCTCGCCGCCAGCACGTTCTCAAGCCTCTGTTTGTCCCCGGGCTTCTCCGCCAATTCCCACGGCTTCTGGTCCGAGATAAACTTGTCCGTCTCTGCGATCAGGTCCCAGATCCTCTCGAGCCCTTTGGAAAAAGCGAACGCGTCATAGAAAACCGGCACCTCGGCAATCGCCGCCTCCGCGGCTTTCTTCACTCGCGAATCCTCGTCGCCCTCCGCCGACGCCGCCGGAATTTTCCCCTCGCAGTACTTCTCGATCATCGCCAGCGTGCGGCTCACCAGATTTCCCAGCCCGTTCGCCAAGTCGCTGTTGTATCGCGTCACCAGTGCGTCGTAGCTGAAGTTCCCATCCTGTCCGAACACCACTTCGCGCAACAAAAAATAACGCAGCGCGTCGAGGCCCAGCACCTGCACGATCGGGCGAGGCCGCACGACATTCCCCAGCGACTTGCTCATCTTCGCGCTGTCCATCAGCAGCCAGCCGTGCGCCCAGACCTGTTTTGGCAGCGGCAGCATTGCCGCCATCAAAAACGCCGGCCAGTAGACGGCGTGGAAGCGGATGATTTCCTTGCCCACCAGGTGCACGTCCGCCGGCCACAAGCCACGAGCCTCGTAGTCCGGGCCTCCCACGGCGCTCAGATAGGCCGTCAGCGCGTCGAACCACACGTAGAACACGTGTGGCTCCTCGCCCGGCACGGGAATTCCCCACCGGGTCGACGTCCGCGTGATGCTCAGGTCCTTTAAGCCGCCTTCGACGAAGCTCAGCACTTCGTTCCGCCGGGTCTCCGGCTGAATGAAGTGCGGGTTCTTCCCATAAAAATCCAGCAGCGGCTTCTGAAACGCCGACAGTTTGAAGAAATAATTCTCCTCCGTCACGGTTTCGGTCGGCCTCCCGCAGGTGGGGCAGGCATCGCCGGGCTTCGCTTCGTTTACATAAGCGTTGTCGAAAACGCAGTACTGCCCGGTGTAGTTTCCCTTGTAAACGTAGCCGTTCTCCCGGCACAGCCGGAAAAGCCACTGCACCGTTCGCGCGTGCTTCAGGTCCGTCGTGCGGATGAATTCGTCGCCCTGAATCCCCATTTCATCCCACGCGCGCCGCCATTCCGCGGCCATTCTGGCAACGAACTCGGATTCGCTCACGCCGGCCTTCTTCGCCGAGCGCTCGACGTTCACTCCGTGCTCGTCCGTGCCCGTCGTGAACACGGCGTCGTACCCGCGCATCCGCTTGTAGCGCCGGATGGTGTCGCACACGATCGTCGAATACGTATGCCCGATGTGTGGCAAGCCGTTCGTGTAGTAGATCGGCGTGGTCAAATAGTATTTTGGCTTCTTTCCCGCCACTCTTCCCTCTCGTCTCCGCCGCCCTTACT
>DASPOW010000187.1:0-4113 GCA_035625855.1 Candidatus Methylomirabilota bacterium
CGCGTCCCCGCGATTTGACAGGACTCGGGCGCGCCGATAACTTGAACGGAAATGAAGATCGTGGTCGCCGACAAAATCAGCGAACGCGGCCTCGAGCTGCTGCGCCAGCCGGGGTGGGCAGTGATCACTCCGGCGGCGGGAGAAGCCGCAGCGCACCTTGCCGACGCCGATGCCTTGATCGTACGCAGCGCGACGCGCGTGACGCCGGAGCTCCTGGAGAAGGGGCCGCGGCTACGCGTCGTGGGCCGCGCCGGCGTCGGCGTAGACAACATCGACCTGGAAGAGGCGACGCGGCGAGGCATCCTGGTGATGAGCACACCGGGCGGAAACGCCGTCAGCGTCGCGGAGCATACTTTCGCGTTATTGCTGGCCCTGGCCCGGCACGTGCCGCGGCTAGACGCCGCGATTCACGCCGGGCGCTGGGAAAAATCCTCCACCGCGGGAACGGAGCTGCGCGGGAAGACGCTAGGGCTCGTGGGTCTGGGCCGCGTCGGCGCCGAAGTGGCGCGCCGGGCCCGCGCGTTCGAGATGCGCGTTGTGGCGTTTGATCCGTACATCAGTGAAACGGCGGCGCGGGAAGCCGGCGTGGAGCTGGTGCCGCTCGATCGCCTACTGGCAGAGAGTGACTTCGTTTCGCTGCATGCGGCGCTGAGTCCCACGACCCAGAATCTGATGAACGCCGCGACGCTGGCAAAGATGAAGCGCGGAGCGCGCCTGATCAACGCTGCGCGCGGCGAGCTGGTGGACGAAGCGGCGCTTGCCGAAGCGCTGCGCAGCGGTCGCCTTGCAGGCGCGGCGCTGGATGTTTTCGCCCAGGAGCCCCCAAAGAATTCGCAGTTGGCGGCAATGCCCAACGTAATCGCCACGCCGCACGTGGCAGGCTCGACGGAGGAAGCGCAAGAGGAGGTGGGCACACTGATCGCGCAGCAGGTCCGCGATTTTCTCGCCGAGGGCGTCATTCGCAATGCCGTCAATCTGCCGGCACTTTCGGCGGAGCAATACCGGCGGGTGCGGCCGTTCCTGGAGCTGGCTGAGCGGCTGGGCTCGCTGGTCTCGCAGGCCGCCGCGGTGCGTCCGGCGCGTATCCGGATCCGGTATGCCGGCGACGTTGCCGCTGCCGGCACGCACATGCTGCGCAGCGCGGTGCTGACCGGCCTGCTTAACGCCGTGCTGGACGAAAAAGTGAACCTCGTGAATGCCGCCGCTGTCGCCGATGCGCGCGGGCTGGTGGTGCTGGAAGAAACCCGGCGCCGCGAGCATGGCTTCCCGAATACGATCGAGGTTGCCGCGTTGGCAGAACCGGACAGTCCGGACAAAGGATTCTCCGCCGAAGGCACGGTGTTGCACGACGGCTCGCCGCGCGTCCTGCAAATCGACGGGATCCCGCTCGAGGCGCAACTCGCCGGCACGATTCTCTACGTAAGGAGCCGCGACGAACCCGGCGTCATCGGCAGAATCGGCACGCTGCTGGGGGAGCAGCAGGTGAACATTGCCACCTTTGCGCTGGGCCGGCGCGACTCGGCTCCCGGTTCCGAAGCGGTCTCTCTCGTGCGTCTCGACGGCGAGGTGCCGGACAGCGCCATCGACCCAATTCGCAGGATTTCCGCGGTCTCCGAAGTGAAGCTCCTGCACCTGGGCAGCGGATGACCTGGCCCGCGACCTTCAGCCCTTGATGACCCCCATCGGGCGGAGTCGCGCGACCTTGCGCGCCAGGCCGGCCCGGTGAACGACTTCGATCACCGCGTCAACGTCCTTGTAGGCTTCGGGAACCTCCTCAAGAATGCCGTCGCGCGTTTCGGCGCGGAGGATGATTCCCCGTTGCTCGAGCTTTTGTGTCTCCGCGCGCGCATCGCGTCCTTTCTTCGCCGCGGTGCGGGACATCGCGCGCCCCGCGCCGTGGCAAACGGTTCCGAAGGTCTCCTCCATGGCGCGGGCGGCCCCGACGAGCACGTAGCTTGCCGTGCCCATCGAGCCGGGAATCAACACCGGCTGGCCGGCATCGCGGTAAGCCGCCGGAATGAACGGCGACCCGGCCGCAAAGGAGCGCGTCGCGCCCTTGCGGTGCACGAGGACGTTTTCCTCCGTACCGCCGACGCGGTGCCGCTCGCTCTTGGCAATGTTGTGAGCCACGTCGTAAACCACGCGGAGCCGCGCATCGTCTCCGAGAATCCGCTGGAATGCCCGGCGCGTGAAATGCGTAATCACCTGGCGGTTGGCCCAGGCAAAATTCGCGGCGGCGGCCATGGCTCCGAGATAGCTCTGGCCTTCCGGCGATTGCGAGGGCACGCAAGCGAGCTGGCGGTCCGGCAGGGTGATGTTGTACTTGCGCATGGCCTCGTTCATCGTTTTGAGAAAGTCCGTGCAGACCTGGTGGCCCAGCCCTCGCGAGCCGCAGTGAATCAGCACAACGACCTGGTTTTCCTCGAGCCCGAAGATTCCGGCCGTTTCCGGTTCGAAGATTTTCTCGACGTACTGCACCTCGAGAAAGTGATTCCCGCTGCCAAGCGTGCCCAACTGGGTGCGCCCGCGCTGCTTGGCGCGGCTGGAGACCTGTGCCGGGTCCGCGCCGGACATCGTGCCGCGCTCTTCGCAGAATTCGGCGTCAGCGGGCTCGCCGTAGCCTTTCTCGACGGCCCATACCGCGCCGCGCGAAAGAACATCGTCGAGCTCCGGATAGGAGACGGGTACCGGCCCTTCCGCGCCCGTGCCCGAGGGGATGTCCCGGAAAAGCTGGTTCACCAGTTCGCGCAGCTTCGGCGTGACGGCGTCCCGGGTCAGATTGCTCGCCAGGAGCCGCACGCCGCAGTTGATGTCGAAGCCCACGCCGCCCGGCGACACGACCCCGTCGCGCAGGCTTGTGGCCGCCACGCCGCCGATGGGAAAGCCGTAGCCCTGGTGCATGTCCGGCATGGCCAGCGAGCGGCCCACAATTCCCGGCAGGTACGCGACGTTGATGGCCTGCTCGATGGAAAGGTCGCCGAGGATCTGTTCGAGCAGGGTCTCGTCCGCGTAGATGAGCGCATCGGTGCGCATGCCTTCGCGCAGGGCGCGCGGCACAAGCCAGCGCTCGTGATCGAGCCGGCGCAGTTGATTTTTCTGAATCGTCGGCGACATGGTCCCGGCTCATTATACGCACGCTTTTCCTGCGAAAAGTGGCGCGTGCGACAGGCGCGCCCGTGGTTGCGCGCGGCAGCATTCCTTCGTAAACTGGTCTTCCCTCGCCAGCGGGGGCGCGTCGCGCGTGACGAATGGCGCGAGCGGTCTCGGCTGTCTGCGATGTGCGGTTGTCGGGGCGTGGCTCAGCCTGGCTAGAGCGCCTGGTTCGGGACCAGGAGGTCGGTGGTTCAAATCCACTCGCCCCGACCAATATAATCAAGCCTTTGCAGAAACACTCTGGGGGACAGGGTTCCCTATGTTAGGGCGCGGCTTGCTGCCGCGAGCACACTCCGCAAAACGGATCAGGGGGAGCTGTGGCCATCGCACTTCAGGACTCCCAGATACGCGCTCCACGGACCGACTGCCTGCCAGTATTGGTGCGCCATGATTCTTGAGATTTGGTGCAGATGAGTCAGATCGTGCGCTGCCCAGGTCGCCAGGAGTTGGGACAGCGTAACTACGCCCAGGGCCGGGTGTCGCCCGCGGCGCTGAAGGTCCTCCGGCTCCAAATGCAATGCCCGCAGTTCGCCAAGGTTTTCTGCCCGTAGACGAGAGAATTCATGCAACAGCTGTCCCAGCGACTTGCCTTGAGTCTCTCGTACCTGTCCCAAACGGTCAAAGAGATCAAACGTCCGACTCTCGCCGTGTTGCAGGATCACCTTCACCCGCGGCATCCAATCCGTACGCTCGCCGTGAAGCAGATGGCCGATGACATCGAAAGCGCTCCAGGTGTCGGCACCTTCATTTCGCGACGTCCAGATTTCCGGCAGATCATGCAGGAGCGCGTCGAACGCGGCTGGTGTTCTGCTGAGAAGCGCGATGGTGTCTTCCAACGTATGAGCCATCCTCCCGAGCCAACTCCTTCAGAAAAGGTGAGAAGAACGCGAACGCTCCACTTGGCTCATTGTATGATCTCCTGGGCGCCTTCCCAAAGACGCCGCACCACGTCACCGGCAG
>DASPOW010000188.1:0-2463 GCA_035625855.1 Candidatus Methylomirabilota bacterium
ATGGGAGCAGGTGGCGAAGGCGCACGGCGAGTTTTTTGGGGCGATCCGGCCGGCGACGAGCATGGTCGAGGTGCGCCGGCTCATTTCGCCGGAGATGCTTGTGGAGATCGAAGCGGACGCAGTGGTTGGCGGATAACAAAATGGCGGAAAACATCCCGTACGACTCTTTCATCGCGGACTTCTACGACCATTCACCGGTGGTGGCCGGCCGAACGCAGGACGTCGCGTTCTACCGCGAAGCAGCGCGGGAGTTCGGCAGCCCGGTGCTGGAGCTTGGGTGCGGGACCGGAAGAATCACTCTGGCGCTGGCGCAAGCAGGGCATCGTATCGCCGGCCTGGACTTGTCGCAGCGAATGCTCGACCGCTGCGCGGAAAAACTGGCGCGGCTGCCCGCGGAGGTGCGGGAACGCGTGGGCCTGGTGCAAGCAGACATGACGCGGTTCGCTATCGGCGAGCAGTTTCGCCTGGTGATTGCGCCTTTCCGGCCATTCCAGCACCTTGTGGAGGTGGCGCAGCAACTCGACTGCCTGGCCCGCGTGAAGCAGCATCTTGCTCCGGGAGGGCGGCTGATTCTCGATTTCTTCCAGACCGACCCCCGGCGCATCTGCGATCCGGGGTTTCTGAAGGAAAGCGCCCCGATCGCGGAGTATGAAATGGCCGGCGGGCGTCGCGTCACCTTGACCGACCGGGTGGTCGCGTTTCATTACGCGCGGCAATGCAACGACGTGGAGATGATCTACCGCGTGAAGCATCCGGACGGCAGAGAAGAACGCAACGTCTTCGCATTCACCATCCGCTACTTCTTCCGCTACGAAGTCGAGCACCTGCTGGCGCGGTGCGGGTTTCGTGTTGCGGCGGTTTACGGGGACTTTGACCGCTCGCCCTTGACGGACGATTCACGCGAGATGATTTTCGTGGCTGAGTGCGAGTGACCCGACGCAAACGCCTGCTACGGGGTGCTGACGCGGGCGCTAGACCGCTTGCGGGCCACCTGGATGCGAATCAAAGCGCGCTGCAGCGCGATCGTCGCGCGGTCCCAGTCCATGTCCGCTTCCGGCGAAGCGAGGCGCTTCTCGGCGCGCTGCAAAGCAGCTCCCGCGCGGGCTACGTCGATGTCCTCGGCGCGCTCGCCGGTCTCCGCGAGAATCGTGACGCGATCCGGCAGCACTTCCGCGAATCCGCGCGCAATGGCCAGCGCTCCCGTCTGCCGGGAATCACCACCCGTGTAAGAAAGCTCGCCGACGCCCAGCTCGGTGATGAGCGGGGCGTGACCCGGGAGAATGCCGAGTTCGCCGCCTGCGCCGGGAAGCTGGGCGGCAACGGCGCGCTCGTGGAGCAACTGCTTCTCCGGCGTCACGACAATCAGTTCGAACGAATCGGGCAGCATTGCTCTCCAGCCGCGGATTAAGCCGCGGCCGCCTTCATCTGCTCGGCCTGTTTCAGGGCCTCTTCAATCGTCCCCACCATATAGAAGGCCTGCTCGGGGACGTCGTCGTGCTTGCCCTCGACGATTTCGCGGAAGCCGCGCACGGTGTCCTCGATCTTGACGTACTTGCCTTCCTTTCCCGTGAACTGGGCGGCGACGAACATGGGCTGCGAAAGGAAGCGCTCAATCTTCCGCGCGCGCGCGACGGTGAGCTTGTCTTCATCGGACAGCTCTTCGATGCCCAGGATGGCGATGATGTCCTGAAGATCCTTGTAACGCTGCAGCACGCTCTTGACGGCGCGCGCCACGCTGTAGTGGTCCTGGCCGACGATGCGCGGATCGAGAATGCGCGAAAAGCTCGCGAGCGGATCCACGGCCGGGTAGATGCCGCGCTCGACAATCTGGCGGCTGAGGTTGGTGGTCGCGTCGAGATGCGTAAACGTTGCCGCCGGGGCCGGGTCGGTGTAGTCGTCGGCGGGGACGAAGACCGCCTGCACTGAGGTGATCGAGCCGTTTTTCGTAGAAGTAATGCGCTCCTCGAGTTCGCCGATCTCGGTGTTGAGATTGGGCTGGTAGCCCACGGCGGAAGGCATGCGCCCGAGAAGCGCGGAAACCTCCGAGCCCGCCTGTACGAAGCGGAAAATGTTGTCGATGAACAGCAGCACGTCGAGATGCTCCTGGTCGCGGAAGTACTCAGCGACGGTAAGTCCGGTGAGGCCGACGCGCAGGCGCGATCCGGGAGGCTCGGTCATCTGCCCGTAGATAAGCGCGGCGCGGGATTTTTCCGTGTTGCCGGGGACGATGACCTCGGATTCCTTCATCTCCAGCCAGAGGTCGTTGCCCTCTCGGGTGCGTTCGCCCACGCCGGCAAACACGGAGACGCCGCCATGTTTCATGGCCACGTTGTGGATGAGCTCCATGATGATGACGGTCTTGCCCACACCGGCGCCACCGAAGAGGCCGATCTTGCCGCCCTTCAGGTAAGGCTCGATGAGGTCCACAACCTTGATGCCCGTCTCGAACATCTCGAGGGTCGT
>DASPOW010000189.1:0-4333 GCA_035625855.1 Candidatus Methylomirabilota bacterium
TCTTGGTAATAAAGCTCTGGAAGAAACCTCTTCTGCCCAGAATCCCGGACGCGCCAAGCTCCCACGAGAACCCGGCCATGGTCTCGAATTGATCCGAGACCACGACAATCTTCACCTTATGGAAATATACGGGCCGCTTGCGATCATCGAAGACGCCGCCAAACTCTTCCTTGATGCCGTCTTCGACCCGCCTTATTCCCAGCGAGTGGCAAATACTCGCGTGAAAGAGACAGACGTGGGAACCCGAATCAACCCAACACTCGATTGACTTCGTCGGCGGGGAATGCTTGTGAATCAACCGGACATTGATCAGCGGTGCCCAGTGAAATTGCTCTTGCGGAAACGCCGGGTGGGGCGTGGGTGTAGGCCAGACCTTGCAGTTGAGCCTCAGCAAAGAAAGACTCGCGGCGTCCAGTCCTTGGGTACTCGAGTAATGACGGGCTCCGGTTCGCCAGCCTTTTCTGCGGCGGCGACTGCCTCGTCGTAGGTCTCACCATGGCCGACGACCCGGGACTCGTCATGAGAAAACGCCAGCCAGCTTCCGGGCGCTGCTTCGCGAAGGGCCTTGAGTCGGGCTTCCGGGCTCATTTGGCGCGTCTCCAGATTCCGTCCTTCACTATGCGATTAGACGCCCGAAGAATTCAAGTGACTGCACCCTATTCTCTAACTCCTTGATTGTCAAGCAGCTTAGCCCGCCCCGTTCGCCGCACTAGGCTTAACTCCTGCGCGCACCCCCAGCGCGCGGAGGTGGGCGGCGGCGTGGGCGCGGACGTTGGCGAAGCCGGCCGGATTGGTCATGCGCGCGGCCTGGCCCGCGTCGGAGTTTGCCCAGCGTTTGCATTCCTCAAATTCCACGGCGTGGTCGTCGAGCAGATCGTCCACGGGGACGGAAGGCAGCGTGAGGAAGTGGCTAGTGGCGAGTGGCGAGTGGCTAGTTTCGGAACCTGCCGCTGAGGGATTCTGGTCGGGCGCGGAAGCTTCGTCAGGCCCCGCCACAGAGGAAACGGGCGCGGCGTGCCGTGCCCCTACATCGGATGCAGGGACCGGTACGATAATCGGGGCGGAGGCGAGAAGCTGCTGGATCTCGCGCAACTGTTTGTTGCGCGAATCCTCGCCGGGGACGACGAGCTCGGCGAGGCCGAGCACGTTTTTCATGTAACCGATGTTGGCCGGCTCGGCCAGCGCGCGCTGGATGAGCGGGTCCTTCAGATTGAAGAGCTGCTGCAGCACGCCGCGCTGCTGCGACTTGAGCCGCGGAAACGTTTCGTCGGCTTCGGGATGCACGCAGATGTTGCCGCGCAGATCGGCGAGGCGGATCGCGCGCGAATCGAAAACGCCGTCCGGCCCGAGCAGCGGAATCTCCGCGTCGCCGGGACGGTTCTTCCTGAAACAATCCACCGCCAGGAGCATCACGTCCGCGTAGAAGTGCTTCATGCGCCGCCAGACCAGGCCCAATCGGCCGAGCGCCTGGTCGCGCGCCATCGCGTAGCCCGAGGCGGTCTTGACGTCTTCCATGTTTCCGCCGAAAACGGCGGGAAACAGCCCGGAGAGAAACTGCGAGACCGGGCCGATCAAATCCTGCTGGTGCCGCAGCATGTCCGGCGGGACCTGCGCCGGCGCGGGCTGGAAAAAGCCCGCGGCCAGCGGCTGCCCGGGACGCGCGCGCGCGGGAAAGTGCGCGGCGGGCTCGGCGACCTGGTTAGCGAGCGCGTCGAAGTCCAGCACCTGCGGATCGGCGTAAATCGGCGGAATGCCGTACTCGTAGGTTTCCGCCTGCATGTTGGAAAGGACGTTGTAGCGCTCCTGCACCTGCACCAGCGAATCGCCGACGCTGGGGCGGTTCTGGCCGTCGCCGGGAAGCGCGTGCAGCACGCGCCAGTGGTCGTCCATCGTTTCGCTGCGCGATTCGCAGTAGGCCTCGCCGGCGAAGGCCACGTAGCAGCCGTCGGGAAAAAGCGCGAGCAGATCGTCGCGCACCGCTTTGTCCTCGACAGCGTAGAACGCCCAGGGGCGAATCCACGTGCGGTCGAAGGTGATGAGATTCGCGAGCGCGTCGCCGGGATGAATCGAAGGCAGGCCCTGCGAAACGCTCAGCCGGGAGACGCGCGCGTAAACATCCTCGGCGCCCTGCGACGGCGAGGATTCTATCTTGTCCGCGGCATGGGGGTACGCGGCCTTGAGCTTGGCGCGATGCACCTCCGCCTGCCACTGCAGGTAGGGATACTCGTGCATCTCGTTGGCCCACACGGGCGTGTTCAGCTCGAGCCCGCCGGCGATGGAGATCACTTCCTGGCCGTTGGGCACGCGGCGCGTGCCGATGACGCGCGGCACGGTGACGCGCTCCGCGCGGCGAAGATTCGCTTCGCTGAGCGCGGCCCCGCACTGCGGGCAGGGCGTCTCGCCGGTGCCGGGAGCGCTCGCTTCACGCGGCGCGGCTGTCTCTATGCCGCATTGCGGGCAGACATAAACGTCTTCGCCTAGGGGAATCTCGACGGCGGCGAGCAATTCCTCGTCGTGGAAGCCGAAGCGCTGGCCGTCCGCGACGTAGCGCACGTACGCGCCGAGCTTGCCGTCGGTCCACAGGTGGTAGCCGATGAGCGTCAGCAAGTGCTCGACGTGGTTGTTCTGCTCGATGAGCTCGGCGACGTCGCTGGCCGCGCGCGCCGCGGAGATGTCTTCGAGCGACTGCGCGGACTGCGGGTAGAAGCGCACCGTGGGCACGTCCTGGCTGAGCACGGCGATAAACGACAGTCCGAAGCCCTGGTAGAAATTCGTGACGAACTGGTAGCGCGGCATCTCCTCGAGCTCGCGGTCGTCGGAGAAGCGCTGCTCGAAGGGCAGGTGCCAGTTCATGTCGTTGGGATTCCACCAGGCGTATTGCAGGCCCTGCCAGAAAAGGCGCGCCTGGCGGATGCGGCGGATTTCGTGGCGCCGCGCCACCACGCCCTCTTCGCGGTACTGGCGCACCAGCTCGCGCAGCGCGTGGACGAGATCCGGCTTCAGCTCCTCGAGGCGCTCGTTGTTGGGGCCGAGATCGAACGGCGCCGCCGCGTCGCGAGCCGCACCCGGCGCCGTGCCAAAGCCCGGCGCGGAGCCGGAGGCGCTGCCGCTCGCGGCCGGCGGCAGCGAACCGTCGGCGGGAGCGACGGCGCCGGGGACGCTTCCCGGGCCGGGCGCGGACGCAATCAATGCTTCAACTGTGCGGAATTGGGCCATTCGTCCTCATGGGAGAATCCGTTGCGGTTGCGGATGCGGACGTGCCCGCGGCGTCCGGGTGTGGCGGCGGGTTTACCCGGCCGCCGCTTTCGCGCGGCCACTCGCTTTCAAGCGAACCGCCACGCAGCCGCGCAGCCTCGGCCTCGCGCCAGGCCTGCACCTGGTGCCAGGAGCGCCGGCGCAACCGCGGGAGGGACTGCGGCTCGGGCGGCGCGGGAAACTCGATGGGCGGAAATCCCGCCGTGCCCAGCAGCGAATTGAGCAGCGCGCGATTTTCCGCGCGGAGCCGCTCAATCTCTTCACGCTGCCGCATGACCTCGTCGCGCTCCCGCGTGAGATCCTCTTCGAGCGCGCGCACGCGCCTCAACCGCAGCACCTTTGTCATCCATTCGCTCATCAGATCCCTTGCCACCAGCGGCCGTGCCGGGCGGCAGGCGGGCGGCGGGCAAACTTTTTCGGCGCGAAGTGGCGCCGCGCTTCGGCTTCGAGGCGCTGGTAATGAATGGCGCGCGAAGTCGCGTCCGTCGCGCTGACCTGGCGGGCAATCTGCTCGCCGAGGGGCATGCCGTGGACGAACTGCGCGCCTGAGCCGGGAAACGCGCTGCCCCGATCCCTCGGCTGCGGCCCGCCAAAACCGGGCGGCCCTCCGCTCGGGATGACACGCGGGGACGGATGCAGGCCCGCCAGGCGCGCGGCGGAAACCAGGCCGTACCGTGCGGCGTCGGCGGGATCGTCGCCGTCCATTTTGCGAATGTCTTCCTCGCGCGGCGGGGCATCGCGCACCAGCAGCGGCAGGCACTCGATCAACTGCGCGCAATTCTCCGCGATGACCCACGCGTCGTTTTCGAGCAACTGGTACATCCACTGCCAGCCGCCGATGCGGTCGTCGTCGGCCGGCGCAGGCCGCGGCAGGCCGTTCGCCGCGAGCACTTCGCCGAGCTGCTCGGCGATCGAAGCTTCGGCGGTGCGGTGCGCGAAGGCGTCCGGCGAAAGAAACACCTCGGAGATGCGCTCGCGCCCGCTGCGCTCGGCGACGGCCTGGGCCAGCATGCGCGGCGAAAGCCCGGGCTGCACGAATTCGCGGTAGGTGACGATGCGGCCGGCTTCGCCGTTCCCG
>DASPOW010000190.1:0-6542 GCA_035625855.1 Candidatus Methylomirabilota bacterium
GCCCAAGAGCATCCAGCTTGGTCAGACAATGGCCGAGGTTCAGGCTGCCTTCGGCCAGCCTGAGAGAATCGCGAACCTCGGTTCCAAAACGATTTATTTCTATAAGGACATGAAAATTACGTTTGTGGACGGCAAGGTCGCCAACGTCGAGTAACTTGCCTTGCTATGTTATCGTCGTTGGGCAGGACGCGCGTCCTGCCCAACGACATGATGGACCTGCACGAAACGTTCAGCGTCGCCATTGACGCCCTCCGTTCCAACAAGCTCCGCGCCGTCCTCACCACCCTCGGTGTCATCATCGGCAGCGCCTCCATCGTTCTCGTCGTGACCGTGGCCCTCACCAGCCGCAAGTTCGTTCTCTCGCAGATCGAGAGCATCGGCTCCAACCTCGTCTGGGTCGAACTGGTCCATACGCCAGGCATCGCCGAGCCTTTGAGCTACGAACTGACCCTCGACGACATGGAGGCCATCAAGGCTTCCATTCCCGAGGTCGTGCAAGTCGCCGCCTCGCGCGAGCTTCCCGTGACCATCGTCTCCAATGCCGTGGAGCGCCCGGTGAGCCTCGTCGGCGTGACCAGCGGCTACCAGGAGATTCGCCGCCTCTTGATTCTCCGCGGCCGCTACTTCGATGCCGCGGACATGGAGGCGCGCAGCAAGGTCTGCCTGGTCACGCCGGAGCTCTCCGCCCGCATCTTCGGCGCGCAGAACCCCGTCGGTCAGCAGATCCGCATGGGCGAGCTGACCTTCACGGTCATCGGCGTTTTCCGCGAGCGCGTCGAAACCTTCGGTCTCTCGGACATTCAGGAGAACTCAGTCCTGATTCCCTTCAGCCTCGTCAAGTACTACACCGGCTTCGACGTTGCGCGCCTCGTTGACGCCCAGGCCGCCCGTCCGGAGGACGTCGCCAGCGTGCAGCGCCAGGTCGGCCAGCTCCTGCGCAGCCGCCATCCCGCCGGCGCCGAATACAAGGTACAGACCCTCGCCGCGATCCTCGGCGTCGCCAGGGAAATCTCGCTGGCCCTCACCGTCGTCCTGATTGTCATCGCCGCCATCGCGCTCATCATCAGCGGAATCGGCATCATGAACATCATGCTCGTCACCGTCACCGAGCGCACCAAGGAAATAGGCATCCGCAAGGCGATCGGCGCGGCGCGCCGCGAAATCCTCTACCAGTTCCTGATGGAGGCGATTCTCATCAGCGGCGGCGGCGCCGTGGTGGGAATCCTGCTCGGCATCGCGATTCCCGTCGCCGCGCAGTTGGCGTTTCTCCCTCCGAATCTCCGCGTCCCCATATCCGGCCTCTCCGTAATCATTTCGTTTGTGGTTTCCTGCTCCACGGGACTTTTCTTCGGCTATCTGCCGGCCGCCGAAGCGGCCAAACTCGAGCCCGTTGAATCCCTGCGCTACGAATAAGAACCCGGCGAGCCGCTCGCGGTAGAATGTCCGCGGTCCGGTGTCGCCCGCCCGAATCCGCGGCGCCTCCGGCCAGGGGGGTGGCGATGGCGCGCATCAGGCTTGGCTCTGCAATCACGGGGAGCGTTCTCTTCGCTTTGCTTGGCGCGTCTCCCGCGCTCGGGCAGGGCGCCGCGGGCGACCCTGTGGCGCTCACGCTCAGGTCCGCGATTGAGCGTGCGCTGCAAAAGAGTCCTGATGTCCAGGTCGCGCGCCTGCGCGCGTCCCTGGCGGACCGCGCCGCCTACGTCACCAAGGCCGAATTCCTGCCCAACCTCTACGCCGGGTCCGGCGCCGCTTACACCAATGGCATCCCCGAGACTCCCGGCGGCCGCGCGCCCTCCATCTTCAACGTCACCTACACCGAACAGATTTTCAATCGCCCCTTGTGGGGCCAGGCCAGGGAATTGGAGGAACAGGTCAAGGCGCAGCGCATTGCCCTCGAAGATGCGCGCAACGCCGTGATTGTGCAGACGGCGCTGGCTTACCTGGAGCTCGCCAAGGTGCGCCATTCCATGGAATTGCTCCGCAAGGAGGCCGAGAGCGCCGGCAGAATTCTCCAGATTACCCAGCAGCGTTCCGGCGAGGGTTTCGAGCTGCCGGTGGAAGTCACCAGGGCTCAGTTGACGCAGGCGCGCGTCAAACAAAAGCTTCTGCAGCTCGAGGGCCGCGAGGACGAATTGCAGGTCTACCTCCGCGCACAACTCGGCCTCGCCGCCGAGCAGCCCATCGAAGTTTCCTCGGAGGACTTGCCGGGCTCCGCGGAGCAGGCCGGAGCGGACCTTGTCGCTCTGGCCCGGCAGAACAACGTGGGCGTTCGCCTGGCTGAGTCGGACGTGCGCTCCAAGGAGTTCCGTGTTCGCGGCGAAAGGGGCGGCTACTTCCCCACGCTCGAATTTGTGGGCATCTACAGCCTGCTCGGGCGTTTCAACAACTACTCTCTGTTCTTCAACCACTTTCAGCGCAATAACATCAATGCCGGAGTGCAGGTGCAGGTGCCGCTCTTCAGCGCGCGGACCAAGGCCAATGTCGGTCTGGCGGAAATCAATCTAGACGCCTCGCGCGCCGTGCTGGAAAACAAGAAAGCCGAGCTGTCCGCCGAGGTTCGCCGGAGAACCCAGCAGATCCGCGTAGTGGACGCGGGTAAGGAAGTGGCCCGCCTGGAATTGCAGTTGGCCCAGCAGCGGGTCGCGCTGCTGCAATCGCAGTTCAGCGAGGGCAAGGTCAACCTGCGCGAGGTCGAGCAGGCGCGGCTCGAAGAAAGCGACAAGTGGATGGCGTTTCTCGACACCGCGTTCCAGCGCCAGCAGGCGCAGCTCGAACTTCTCCGCGCGGCGGGCTTGCTCGAAAAGGTCTTCCAGTGAAAGCGGTGCGCTCTTCACCGGCAGTCGGTTCGAACAGGCACGCCTGATGCTGGACCGCGATTCACTCGCCGTTTTTCTTGAGGCCGCACGCCGCCTGGACGAAAGCTTCGCCGGGCTGCCCGCGTTCTCTCCTGAAGCTCCGGGGAAAAACCGGCTGGAGGAAGTGCTGCTTCAGACCGCCGAGCGCCTGCGCGACAACTTCCCTTATTTCCATCCGCTGTATGCCGGCCAGATGCTCAAGCCGCCGCATCCCGTCGCGCGCCTTGCCTACGCGCTGGCCATGTGGATCAATCCCAATAATCACGCGCTCGACGGCGGGCGTGCCAGTTCCGCTATGGAGAAGGAAGCCGCCGCGGAGATCGCGGCGATGTTCGGCTGGACGACCTTCCTGGGCCACCTCTGCGCCGGCGGCACCATGGCCAACCTCGAGGCTCTGTGGGTCGCGGGAAACATCCATCCGGGCAAGACCATTCTCGCCTCGGCGCAGGCCCATTACACCCACGCACGCATCAGCGGTGTTCTGCAACTGCCTTTTGAAAGCGTTGCCTGCGACCGGCTTGGCCGAATGGACCTTGCGGCGCTCGAGAAGCGGCTCGAACGCGGCGGCGTCGGCGCCGTTGTCGCGACCCTGGGAACCACCGCCACTGGGTCCGTGGACCCGCTGCCGGAGATTCTCGCGCTGCGCGGCCGCTTCGGCTTCCGCGTCCACGCCGATGCGGCCTACGGCGGCTACTTCTCGCTCGTCGATTCGCTTGCTGCCGGCGCGAAGCGTGCGTTCGCGCGCATCGGCGAAGCCGATTCCGTCGTGATTGATCCCCACAAACACGGCCTGCAGCCCTACGGCTGCGGCTGCGTATTGTTTCGCGACCCCGCCGCCGGGCGCTTCTACAAGCACGACTCGCCTTACACCTACTTCAGTTCGGGAGACCTGCACCTCGGCGAAATCAGTCTGGAATGTTCGCGTCCCGGCGCCGCGGCCGTGGCCCTTTGGGCCACGCAGAAGCTTCTCCCCCTTGTGAAGGGCGGTGAATTTGCCCGCAGCCTGGCGCGCTGCCGCGCCGCCGCTCTCGCGCTGCACGAGAAGCTTCGCGGCGACCCGCGCTTCCTTGTGCCTTTCGAGCCGGAGCTGGACATCGTCGTCTTTGCCCCGGCCGCGGCGACGGCGAGTGAAGCTTCCGCGCTTTCGCGCCGCATTTTTAGCGCCGCCGCCGGGCGCGACCTGCACCTGGCCCTCGCCGAACTGCCCGCCGAGTTCTTCGCCGCTCGCGCGCCCGCTATGCGCCCGGACGCCCTCACGCTAACCTGCCTGCGCTCCGTCCTGATGAAGCCGGAGCATCTCGACTGGCTCCCGCGCATCTGGAGCCTTCTCTCGGCCGCGGCCGACGAGGCCCGGACGGCCAAAGCCACCGGCGTCTGAGAGCGCTGCATCAAACAACCGGGTCTTGATTCGCGGCAGCGGGGTGTTTCCCGGCGAAACCCGCGGAAATGTGTTGGGTGCATACTCGCCGGTCGTGTAAAATGAAGTACTTGCCCGGCGATCGTTGCGGGGCTGATTCACGGGTGCAGGGGATACCGGCTGTTCGCGCCGCCAAGGTATTTGCGCGCCTTCGGACTGAGGGAATCGATGCCGGATGTGATGAAGACGCTGTTGCTGAACCCGCCGAGCTTTGAGAAGTTCGACGGCGGGGCGAGTTCGCGCTGGCCAGCCACCCGCGAGATCGAGTCTTACTGGTACCCCGTCTGGCTCACCTACCCCGCGGGCATGTTGCCCGGCAGCCGCCTTCTCGATGCCTCTCCGCATAAAATCGACTGGAAACAGACCATCGAGATCGCCCGGGACTACGAATTCCTCGTTCTGTTTACCTCCACGGTCGGATTTCACAGTGACGTTAAGCTCATCCGCAGGATCAAGGAGCGCAATCCCGGCCTGAAAATCGCCTTCGTCGGGCCCCACGGCCACATCCGGCCGGAAGAGACCCTGAACGCCAGCGAAGACATTGACTTTGTGACCCGCGGTGAGTTCGACCATTCCGTCGTGGAATTCGCCCAGGGCAAGCCCCTCGCCGAAATCCTCGGCGTGAGCTACCGCAAGGACGGGAAAGTCGTTCACACGCCCGACCGCCCCCAGCTCCATACGCCGGAACTCGACGCGCTCCCGTTTGCCGCGGATATCTACAAGCGCGACCTTACCATCGAGCGCTACAACGTGCCCTTCTTGCTCCATCCCTTCATTTCTTTCTACACCTCGCGCGGCTGCCCGGCCCTGTGCACCTTCTGCATGTGGCCGCAGACGATTTCCGGGCACGCTTGGCGGGTGCGTTCGCCGGAAAACGTCGCGCGCGAAGTGAAGCAGGCCCTCGGCTATTTTCCGCAGATGAAGGAAATCTTCTTCGACGACGATACCTTCAACATCCGCAAGGACCGCGCCATCGAACTGTCGAGGCTCTTCAAGCCCTTGAAATTCCAGTGGTCCAGCACTGCCCGCGTGCACAGCGACTACGAGACCGTGAAGGCGATGGCCGACGGGGGAGCGCGCCTTTTTATCGTGGGCTTTGAGTCCGGCGATGCCCAGATCCTCAAGAACATCAAGAAGGGCGCCACCATCGAAATGGCGCGCAACTTCATGAAGAATTGCCGCAAGGTCGGCATCAAGGTCCACGGCGACTTCATCATCGGCTTGCCCGGAGAGACCAAAGAGACCATCAGCAAGACCATTGACTTCGCCAAGGAACTTGACTGCGAAACCATTCAGGTTTCGCTCGCCCACGCCATGCCCGGCACCGAACTCCACGACCAGATGTCCCGCGAAGGCTTCCTCCGCGTCGAGGCCCTCGCCGATTCCGCCGGCCACCAGCTGCCCCATATCGAGTTTCCCCACCTCTCCCGCGAGGAGATGATGGCGGGCGTCAACCGGTTCTACGACGAGTATTATTTCCGCCCCAAGGTCGTCTGGCGCATCGTCCGCGACGCCCTCTGGGACGGCCACGAGCGCAAGCGCCTCTACCACGAGGCGGTGAGCTTCCTGCGGCTGCGCTCGGAGCGCTGGAAGTGGGTCCAAAAGGGCGGTCCCGCTCCCAAGCCCATGGTCTCCGTACCCGAAGCGACCACGACTTCCGTCTCATCCGGCAACGACTAGTTCGTTTCCCCCATGGACCACGAGCACCGTTTGCGCGTTAAGACTCTGCTCATGATTTGCGTCATGGTTTTGTGCGCCACGACGGGCGACTTGATGCTCAAGCGCGGCATGACCCGCATCGGTGCCGTGCAGCTCACGCCGGGCGGCGTTTCCCATGCCTTCGTGCTCATCGTGGCCAGCGGCACCATCTGGCTCGCCATACTTTTTCTTCTCGGCTTCCTCGTTTCCAACATGACCGTGTTGAGCCTGGCGGACTACAGTTACGTCATGCCCGCGTCCGCTTTCGGCTATGCGGTCGTCACCTTCATGGGCGTCGCCATCCTCGGCGAAAAAGTCACCCCGCGCAGGTGGCTGGGCGTTGCGCTGATCTGCATCGGCGTATTCCTTGTCGGGCGCACCGCGCCGCGCACCACCGCCGTGATCGCGCCGGAGTCGGCGCAGCCGGAGGCCGTGCCGTGATTCGCGCCATCCTGATGCTCGGCGTGCTCATCGCCAGCGTCTCCATCGGCGAGATTGCCATCACCCACGGCATGAAGCGCGTGGGCGGCCCTAGGCACCTTCGCCTCCGCGATATCTTTGCCTTTCTGTGG
>DASPOW010000191.1:0-6519 GCA_035625855.1 Candidatus Methylomirabilota bacterium
GGGGGCTAACCACCACAGGGCAACCGACCGTCAGTCTCCTACCCCTAAATAATCAGCGAGTGGCACAACAAACTGAAACGAAAAGACTTAAGACGCCATCGCCTTGTGCGTCGGCGTCTCCCGCGCCATCGGCGGAATCTCTGCCACCTGCAATCCCACTATGAACATGGGCTTCGGCGCAACTCGTCCCCAACGGTTCAGGTCCCAGTGCGCGCGAATGAACTTTATCTCCGGACGAAACGCCAAATCAAGTACAAGTTTGGCGTCGCCCCGGTAGAAAACCTGCGGCAGGATGAGCAGAGGTCTGGCGCCCCAGACCTGTCCGTCGGCTGACCCCCAAATGGAGACGTCGAGGGATTCCTGCTCAATCTGATCGCTTACTTCCAGCTGGCAAAGGAACGTCCGCGTTCTGCTGGCGGAAATGTCAAACGGTTGACCATCGCCGTTCGCGGTCAACCGCGTGTTTGGGGGTATCAGCGTCAGATCCATCGCGAAAGCAACCCTCCCCGGGTAGCTGAGGTGCGGGATTCTAGCACAACCTCTCCCCGGGCGATGGCCACAGACAAAACGGCCCGGCACTCACCGTGATACTCTGGCGACGCCCGCACGGGAATTGCGATGCGCATCGCGGTGCTATCAGACATCCACGGCAACCGAACGGCGTTTGAGGCCGTAGTCGCGGACCTGCGGGTCGCCTCTCCGGATCTGGTCCTTCATGGCGGCGACCTGGCTTACGGAGGCGCAGACCCCGCGGGGATTGTGGACCGAATTCGGGAACTCGGCTGGCAGGGGGTTATCGGCAACACCGATGAGATGCTTCCGAAACCCGAGTCGCTCGAAGAGTTCGCCAGGCAGACGCCCAAACTCGAGCCCCTCCTTGCCGTGATGCGAGAACTGGCAAGCGTGGCAAGGGAAACTCTGGGAGCGGAGAGACTCGCCTGGCTGGGCGACCTGCCGCGCGTTCAAATCCAGGGGGTCATGGCGCTCGTACATGCCAGCCCGCAAAACCTCTGGCGCGCGCCCATGCCGGAAGCGACGGACTCCGAGTTGGCGTCCGTTTACGGGCCGCTCCGCCAGCCGGTGGCGGTGTACGCGCATATCCATCGTCCCTACACTCGAGCGGTTTCCGGAATCACCGTTGCGAATACGGGCAGCGTCGGTCTGCCCCACGACGGCGATCCCCGAGCCGCGTATCTCCTGCTGAATGAGTCGAAGCCGGGCATCCGGCGGGTCGAATATGACGTGGGCAAGGAGCTGAAGGCCCTGGCCGGCTCGCGTCTCCCTCATTCGGGCTGGATCGCAAAGGTCATCGAGACCGGCCGCTTCGAGATGCCTTAGGTGGCTTCGACGTATAATCCACATTCGTTTCTTTGGGGGCGCATGCCATGAGAGCTCTACTCGCGACGTTCGCGTTCCTTTCCCTGGCGGCCGCAGCGGAGGCCCAACAGCCCGCCGTGGACCAAATCGTGGACCAGGAACTGCCCGGCCTCGTGGCGACCTATAAGCAAATTCATGCCGCGCCGGAACTCTCGACCCACGAAGAGAAAACCTCGGCGTTGCTGGCGCAGGAGCTGCGCGCGATGGGATACGAGGTGAGCGACCGCATCGGCGTCTACAAGAACCCCAACTGGAAGGGCTACGGCGTGGTCGCGGTGATGAGGAACGGCGCCGGTCCGACGGTGCTGGTGCGCGCGGACATGGACGCCCTGCCGGTGGAGGAGCAGACCGGCCTGCCATACGCGAGTAAAGTGCGCGCCAAGAACGACGCGGGGGTCGAGGTCGGCGTGATGCACGCGTGCGGACACGACATTCACGTAACGTCGCTGATTGGGACGGCGCGAACTCTCGCGCAGCTCAAGGGTCAATGGCGTGGAACGCTGGTGCTCATCGGCCAACCCGCCGAAGAAACCATCGGAGGCGCACGAGCCATGCTGGCGGACGGGCTTTATTCGCGCTTCCCCAAGCCGGACTTCGCGCTGGCGCTGCACGACGCCAGCGACCTCGAAACGGGCAAGGTCGGATACACGCCGGGGTACGCGCTGGCCAGCTCGACCTCGGTAGACGTGACGATTCGCGGCCGAGGGGCGCACGGCTCGCGGCCAGAGGCCAGCAAGGACCCCATCGTGCTTGCGGCGGAATTCATCATGGCGATCCAAACGATTGTCAGCCGCGAGCGCTCGCCGTTCGATCCCGCGGTCGTGACGGTCGGCTCGATCCACGGCGGCACGCGCTACAACATCATTCCGGACGACGTGCACCTGCAGCTCACGATACGCACCTACAAAGAGGAGGTGCGGCAGGAAATTCTCGCGTCATTGAACCGCATCGCTACAGGCCTGGCCACCGCGGCGGGGATCCCGGCCGACCGCGCGCCGATACTTCAGGTCAATGAATCGACTTTGCCGACGTATAACGATCCCGCGCTTGTGAAGCGTGTGGCCGGGGCGCTGATCCAGGCCCTGGGAGCGGAGAACGTTGTGGAACGCCCGCCGGTGATGGGCAGCGAGGACTTCGGTTATTTCGGCCTGGAGAACCGGCAAATTCCTGTCTTTATGTTCACCGTGGGCGCAATCGACCATGCGCGCATGGAAGCGAGCCGCACCAGCGGAACGCCTCTGCCGTCCCTGCATTCGAGCTTGTTCTATCCCGCGCCGGAGCCGACGATCCGCACGGCGGTACGGGCGATGACAGCCTCGGTGCTCGAGTTGATGAAGAAATAGCCCAGAAGCTGCCCTTAGCGGGCGGCGAGGTGATCGGCGAGGCGGGCGAGGCGCTGCTCGGCCGCCGCAAAGGTGCTTTCCTTCTTGCAGAAGGTAAAACGGACTTGGGAAGCGCCATCGTGCGGGTCGTTATAGAAGCTGGAGCCGGGCACGACCGCGACGCCGACCGTTTCCACCAGGAACTTCGCGAAGGCCACGTCTTTCGTTTCGCCGGACGATTGCGGCGGCTCCGGGAAGCCGAAGCCCGAGATGTCGGTCATGATGTAGTAGGCGCCGCGTGGCTTGAACGCGACGAAGCCGGCACGCTCCAGCATACGCAAAAGCCGTTCACGGCGGGCGGCGTATTCCGCGGCGAGCTTGGCGTAGTAATCCTGGGGAAGGGCGAGGGCCAAAGCGCCGGCCTGCTGCAGGGGCGCGGCGGCACCTACGGTCAGGAAATCGTGCACCTTGCGGATGGAGTTGGTCGCCTCCGGCGGGGCGAGCGCCCAGCCCACCCGCCATCCCGTGACGCTGTAGGTTTTCGACATTCCATTGATGACGATGGCGCGGCCGCGCATGCCGTCAATCCGGGCCATGGAGATATGCTCCGCGCCGTCGTAGAGAATGTGTTCGTAAATCTCGTCGGTCACGCAGAAGGCGTTCCAGCGCACACAGAGGTCGCGGATGAATTCCAGTTCGTGCCGGGTGAAAACTTTGCCGGTGGGATTGTTGGGCGTGTTGAGAATAATGGCCTTGGTGTTCTTGCCGAAGGCCGCAGCCAGTTCCTTTTCATCAAAGGACCAGTCCGGGGCGCGCAGCTTGACGAAGCGGGGCGCAGCGCCGGAGAGAATTGCGTCCGGGCCATAGTTCTCGTAAAACGGCTCGAAAACGACGACTTCGTCGCCGGGATTGATGATGGCCATCATGGCGGACATCATGGCTTCGGTCGAGCCGCAGCAGACGGTGATTTCGCGTTCCGGGTCGTAACGCACACCCTGCGTGCGGGCGAACTTTTCGACGACGGCGTCGCGCAGCGGCTTGGCGCCCCAGGTGATGGCATACTGGTTGATGTCGTCGGAAATGGCCTTGCGCGCCGCTTCTTTGATTTCCTCGGGCGCGGCAAAATCCGGAAAACCCTGCGACAGGTTTACCGCGCCGTGCTTCAACGCGAGGCGGGTCATCTCGCGGATGACCGATTCGGTGAACTGCTCGGCCTTGGCGGAGAGCATGCGCCGGGCCGCAGCGGCCATGTTCGCTTCGAGAGCGGTCATCGCGATTCGTGTGTGCGTTACTGGCGCGCGGGAAGGTGCGGAGTTGCGCTTTCCGCCGCGCCGTAGATCATCCGGTAGGCTTGCGCGTTTCGCAAGACGATTTGCACGTATTCGCGGGTTTCGGTGATGGGGATGGATTCCACGAGTTCGGGGACTTCGTCGTACTTGCGCTCGGCGGACCACACGGCGATGCGATCCTCTCCGGCGTTGTACGCAGCGAGAGCCTGCTCGACGCCGCCGGAGGCGCGCAAGAGTTGCTTGAAGTAAACCGTGCCGACCGTGAGATTAAACTCCGCGTCGAAGAGCTTTTTCTGCGCGTAGTGCAGACGCAACTGCTTGGCCAGGCTTTTTCCGGTGGACGGCAGCACCTGCATCAAGCCGAGGGCGCCGGCGCGAGAAACGGCTTCGGTGTCGAACGTGGACTCCTGGCGGATCAGCCCCGCGACCAGCGAAGAGTCCAGGCCATTCTTGGCAGCTTCGCGGCGCAGCAATGCCTCGTACGGAAGGGGATAGAGCGCCTTCCATGCGGTGAGAGGAACCTCATCTTTTCTGCGGGCCTCGGAATTGGGCACGGCGAGCCGCGCATAAGCCATGCCGGCCGCGAAATGACCCTGATCGAATGCCGACTGCGCCGCTTCCACCATGAGGCGCGGGGCTGCGCTGGCAAAGTAGGCGAACTTCAGCTCCTGCTCCGCCGCGGCGTCAAAGCCGATGGCTCGCAAGGCTTGCGCGCGCGTCCAGCGCTCCGCGGCGGATGCGGGAATCGGGGCATCGAGGGGAGCCAGGGGCGGGGCCGGCGGAATCTTGTCAAGGAACTGCGCCGGATTCTCTTCGCCGGGGCCGATCACCTCCAGCCGCTGCGCGGCCGCGAGCCCGAAATATGTCTGGCCGAAGCGCGCCACAGCCTTGTCGTAAAAACTGCGGGCGTGCGCGGCATTCCCTTCCTTCTCCGCCGTGCGGCCAAGCCAGTAAAGAGCGTTGACCACATTGGGAGCGGCCGGATATTTCTCCACGTACGCCTGAAGCAACTCGGCGATGTTGGGCTGGCGATTCAGGTAAGCCATCCAAATCGTGCGCCACTCCGCGAGCTGCGCCCACTTGCCTGCCGGGAATTGATCCACGACTTGCTTGTAGTAACCGGCGGAGCGCGCGCGATCGAGCTGCACCCAGTAGTAATTCCCCAGGCCCATGAGCAGCTCTTCGATCCAGCGGCTCTGCGGATACTTCTCCAGCAGGGCTTTGGCCACGGCCTGCAGCTGCGATTCGCTCTCGTGCCGCTTCGAGCGCCAGAACAGCGCCAGCGTGACCATGCGTTCGGCGTCCAGGTCCGGGTCCTGCAGGCGCAAGTCCGCGAGCGCGGACGCGGGACCGTCTGCTTGCGCGCGCGCCTGGGCGGCGCGCAGCAGCGCGCGCTGGCGCGTCAAGTCCGCGGGATCGTGCGGCGCATACGACGCCAGCTTTTCGAATTCCAGCCGGGCGTCGCGCCACTTGTGCGCATCATAGAACGCCTGGGCGCGCTTCTCGGCAAGCTCCAGCGAAGCGCCGGGAAACTCCCCGCGCATCTCCTTTTGCAGCTGATTGAGCGCCGTGCCCGCGGCCGGTGCTTCGTCGCTGAGCGGAAACTTGAAATAGACGGCCTGGTAGTCCGCGACGGCCTGCGGGAGTTGGTGTGCGGCGCGCCTGGCCCGCCCGCGGTCCAGGAGTAGCGTCGGCCGCGTCCCAATGGCGCCATACGCATCGAGCGTCGCAAGCGCCTCCTGCGGTTTGCCCAAGTCAATCGCGGTGTTGGCCAGGGCGTCGAGCACTTGTTCGTGAATCGCCGTGCCGGGGTAGTCGCGCTCGATAGCGCGCAGCTCCTGGAGCGCCTCCGGCAAACGCCTCATCGCCAGATGGGTCTGGGCGCTCCAATAGAGCGCATGGTCGGCGAGCAGCTTCGTTTTCGCGGCCTTCGCGAACCACGCGAGGGCTTCCTTGTTGCGTTTGTGGGAGTAATCGGAATAGCCCAGGGCGAGCGCCGCTTCGGCGCCGAAGGCGTTCTCGGGGTTCTTTTTCTGGAAAGCCGCCAGTTTCTTGTATGCGTCCTTGCCGTCGGCGCGCAGCGCGTGCGCGAGTTCGGCCAGTTCGCGCTGAGCGGCTTCGTCCGCGGAGACGGAATCGGGGCCAGGCGTTCCTGTATTGGTCTTGCAGTCGCCCTTGCAGGGCGCGGGCTTGGACTTGTGCTTCTTTTTCTTGCTCGATTGGGCGAAGGCGCCGGAAGCGCCGCCGAAGAGCAGGGTGAGGACCAATAGCGCAGCCGCGACGCAACGCGCCGCACGCGTGGCCGGCCATGATGGGGCGCCGTGCGCGCGGCAATACGCCGCGCTCACCGCATCCGCGTTGGCCGCATTAGCGGTGCTGCAGCTGGGTGGCGTAGGGGTATTCGCCGAGGGCCTTGGGATCGCCGTCGGCCAGGATTTGCACCATCCAGTGATAAAAGTAGTCCACCGGATGGGCCATGATCGGCCGGAAGCGCCTGTCGTAGTCTTTGTGAGCCTTGTCAATGTCGTCCC
>DASPOW010000192.1:0-2110 GCA_035625855.1 Candidatus Methylomirabilota bacterium
TGACCCGCCGCGCCGCCCGCATCGGCTTCGACTGGGAAACCATCGAGGGCGTCCTCGAGAAATGGCAGGAGGAATCGGCGGAGCTGAAAAGCGCGCTCGCCGCGAAGGATACGGCGCGGGCCGAGGAGGAAGTGGGCGACATACTTTTCGTGGCGGTGAACCTGGCGCGATTCCTCGAGATTGACCCGGAAATCGCGCTGAAGAAAGCCAACCGCAAATTCGCGAAGCGGTTTCGCGCGATGGAGGTCCTCGCGCGGACGAAAGGCCGCTCCCTGGCCGACGTTCCGCGGGCCGAGCTCGAACAATTGTGGGACGCCGCCAAGCGCGACGAGCGCGGCGCCGTCGCAAGCGGGCGGGGCAATCCGCGGGGCGCAAGCCGCTGATGGCTCCGGAAATCTCCATTCGCCGGTGCGGGGGGTTGGCGGAGTTCGAGCGCTGCATCGACCTGCAACGCGCTATCTGGAACGAATCCGACATCGAGGTCGAACCGGTTACCTCTTTCATTGTGGCCGCGCGCATCGGCGGGCAAGTGTTGGGTGCTTTTGACGCCGGCCGCATGGTTGGCTACACGCTGGCCTTGCCGGGCGTCCGCGACGGCGCGTGCTACCTTCATTCGCATATGACCGGAGTCCTCCCGGAGTATCGCGGCCGCGGCGTGGGTTTTCTGCTGAAGACCTTTCAGCGCGATGAAGCCCGGGCACGCGGCATCACGCGGATTGAGTGGACCTTCGATCCCCTGGAGTTCCGCAACGCGCAGTTCAATCTGACCCGGCTTGGAGCGATCTCCCGCCAGTACCTCCCGAACTTGTACGGGGTCACATCCAGCCCCTTGCATCGGGGCCTTCCGACAGACCGGCTTCTCGCGGAGTGGCATCTCGATTCGCCGCGCGTCGCCGCTGTCTTGGCTGGCTCGCCTTCCAAGCTCACGGACTCGGCGGTTCTGGTCGAGCTTCCCGCGTCGGCCCTCACCGGTGAGAAGCAAGACGCCTCGGAAGCCGCTCAAGTTCAGGAGCGACTGCGCAACGAGTTTCAAGGCTGGTTTGGCCGCGGCTATGCGGCTCTCGGCACGCGCAAGACGCCGACGGGTGGCGCTTACGTGCTGGAGCCGCCGCAACAGCAACAGGCAGGCCGGAAGTAGAGGGAGCCATGCGCGTTCGCGGAATTACCCTGCGCGAAATTCACTTGAAGCTGAAGGTGCCCTTCGAGACGAGCATGGACCGCGCGGAGTTGCGGCGCATTCTCCTCCTTGAAGTGGAGACGGACGGCGCGGTGGGGTGGGGCGAATGCGTCGCCGGAGAAAAGCCCTACTACAGTCCAGAGACGCTCGAGACGGCTTGGATCGTACTGCGTGAATTTCTGTGGCCGCGCATCAAGGGCAGGGAACTTGCTGCGGCGGACGAAGTTTGGGGTCTTCTCGCCCAGGTGCGCGGACACAACATGGCAAAAGCTGCCCTGGAAGCGGCCCTGTGGGACGCCGAAGCCCGCCGGAAGGCTGTTTCGCTGGCCACGTTGATCTCTGGCTCGCGCCGGGAGATTGCCTGCGGCGTTTCCATCGGCATCAAGTCTACTTTAGACGAGTTGGTCGCCGCCGTCCGGACGGAGCTCGCCGCCGGCTACCAGCGCATTAAAATCAAGATCCGCCCCGGCTGGGACCTCGAGCCGGTGCGGCGTCTGCGCCAGGAGTTCCCCCGCATCCGCCTGATGGTGGATGCCAATTCCGCCTACCGCCTCGACGACTGGGCGATGCTCAAGCAGCTCGAAGGCTTCTACCTGATGATGATCGAACAACCGCTCGGCTGGGATGACATCTACTCGCATGCCCAGCTGCAGGCTAAGCTCGAGACCCCGGTGTGCCTCGACGAATGCATTCACTCCTTTGAGCACGCCCGCGCGGCCATCGAACTCCGCGCCTGCAAAATCATCAACATCAAACTCGGCCGCGTCGGCGGGTACGCCCAGGCCATCCGCATCCACGATCTTTGCCGCGAGCATGGCATCCCGGTTTGGTGCGGGGGCATGCTGGAGTCCGGAATCGGCCGCGCGCACAACATCGCCCTCTCCTCATTGGAGAATTTTTCCTTGCCCGGCGATGTCAGCGCCAGCCGGCGCT
>DASPOW010000193.1:0-20463 GCA_035625855.1 Candidatus Methylomirabilota bacterium
TGCCTTGGCCACCCCAGGCACGGACAGGGAAGGAGCGGGCGGTTTTCTTGTTCGTATCTACGTAGTACCCGGAGCCCGTGCCGGGGTCGCGAATCACGACAAAGGAGCGGCCCGCGCCTCCCGCGTTGAGCGGCCCGACGCCGGAGAAGCTCATTTCGCGGCGGGTACGGCCGGAACTGTCGCGGAACAGCGAGGACTGCGTGGTGCGGTGAATATTGGTGCCGTCGCCGAGAGTCTGGGTCGTTTCCGAGACGGCCGTCGCCGAGAAAGGAGCGCCCTTGATGGTCTTGGGCCCGCCGGCGCCAAAACCGAGCAGGTCGATGTGGTCGCCAAAGCCACGGCCTTTCCCGCCGTGACGCCCGGAGTGGGGCGGCGGTCCGCCTGGGCCGGGCGGGGGCGCCGGCGCCTGGGCTTGCGCGGACGCAGCGAACAGCAGCGCTGCCGCGGCCACGGGGACAAGTGTCCAACTCCTACGATTCATTTCTTCATGCCTCCTCTTCTCTCCTTGCAACAATGCCGCTTAGGACTCGTCCTTCGAGTCAATTCTCCTAGGTGCCGTCTGTCGTCCTTGCCAGGCGCACAGCTTCCGGCTGACCGTCCACGCTGACCAGCATGTCCACGACAATCCACTCGTCGGCCTGTGCCTCGTTGACCGCCAGGCCCAGCGCCCCCAGCGCGCCGCGCTGCATCCGCATTTGCACGATGGCGCCGTCATCTCCGGGAATCGGCATGCTCCCCGGAATCGGAACAAACTCGTCTTGCGTCAACGAAGCTGCGAGCGCCACGTTAGAGCCGGACGGGCTCTCGGTGCTGAGGCGCGGCCCACGCACCACTTCCGGCGGATTCGCGGCCGGAGGCTCGGGCGAGGGCGCCTTCTTTGCCATGGAGTGCTCCCAACGGCGTACCCCAACCATCAGAAGGATGGCCGCAGCGGCGGCGAGAGCAAATCCCACCGCGACGCGCTTGCGGCGTTGCCAGTGCCGCTGGTAGCCCAGCCGCGCAACGTGACGCCGCAACTGCAGTTCGACGCGTTCCGGCGTCTGCGCGTCGCGAGTCTCGCGCGCCAGTTCCCGCAAGCGCCCTTGCAACGCGCCCCAGGATTCTCTTTGCGCCGCGCACTCGGGGCAGTTCCGCAGGTGCGTTTCGGCGGCGGCCTGCTCCTCAAGGCTCAGCCCGGCATCGGGGCGGTCGAAGTCAAATCCGGTCTCGCCAAATTGTTCACAGGTCATGGGCCGCTCGTGCTGGCTCATCGAGCCACCGCCTTTCGCGGCTGCTCCCGCAGAAACTCCATGCGCGCCATCAGCAGGGCTCTGCCACGATGCAGCCGCGAACGCACCGTGCCGATCGGGCAGTTCAGCAGCTTCGCGGCTTCCTCGTAGCTCAGTTCCTCGAGGTCGCAGAGCACGATGGCTTCGCGAAACTCTTCCGGGATTTCCAGCATGGCTCGCTCGAGCTGCGCGAACTTCTGGCGGTGCTCGGTCCAGCCGGCGGGATTTGCCAGCGGGCTGAGCTTGGCCTGAGCTACCGGATGCGCCGCGGCGGGCAACTCACCGCCGTCGTCGAGGGGCACTTCGGCCGGGGAACGATCCAAGTGCTTGCGAACATGGTTGCGGACGATTCCAAACAGGAATGCGCCCAGCGGGCCTCGAGCAGGGTCGAACCGTGCGGATTCGCGGAACAGCGTCAGAAAAACCTCCTGCACCAGCTCCTCGGCGGCCCAAGTCCGGCCGGTCATTCGCAAGGCGTAGCGGTACAGCGTCGCTTGGTGCGCCCTGTAAATCAGGAGAAAGGCCTGCTCATCTCCCTGGACGGCCCGCCGCAACAGGTCATCCTCGCGTGCGTTCAGTTCGGTCTGCATCTCTCCTGTTTAGACGACCGGGAGCGCACTACTCGGTACTTGCCGGAAGCGCGGAGAAAAGTTCCCGGCGGCAGGGACCGCTCTGGATTGACACTGGCGCCGATGCTTCCGCAAGGGTTTGCTCGCCCTGTCGAGCGGATGGGGGCGGCTCAAGGCAGGGCTGCGCTAGACTGAGCATGACTCTCATGGCTGCTGCCCAATCGAAGCCCTCACCCGGCCAAGCGATGGATCTGGAACCCACCGCGCGGCGCTGCGCCGTTGATTTTGGGAGAGAGGTCTGCAATTCCCTGGAAACCGCGGAGCGGCGCGAGTGGCTGGTCACCAACAGTATCGGCGGCTTCGCTTCGGGCACCGTCAGCGGCAATCCGACGCGGCGTTACCACGGCCTGCTGATTGCCGCGCTCAATCCGCCGGCGGGCCGAACACAGTTGGTTGCAAAGCTGGAAGAGGCGGCGCGCTACGACGGAAATGAATACGCGCTTGCGACAAACCGCTGGGCCAGCGGCGCCGTAGAGCCCAGGGGCTACCTGAACATCGAGTCCTTCCGGCTCGAAGGCAGCGTCCCCGTCTGGCAATACGCGCTCGCGGACGCCTGCCTGGAAAAGCGCGTGTGGATGCAACCAGGCGAAAACACTACGTACGTTCAATACACGGTTCTGCGCGGCTCGAGGACGCTTCGCCTGGAGTTCAAGGCCTTCGTCAACTACCGCGACTTTCATGGTTCCACGCACGCGGGCGACTGGCGGATGAAAGTCGAGTTGGTTCCCCACGGCGTTTGCATCACCGCGTTTGAGGGGGCGACGCCGTTTTACGTTCTCAGTTCTGATACGGCCTTCGAGCCGCGGCACGAGTGGTTTCGCGACTGCTTCCTGCCGATGGAGCGCGAGCGCGGACTCGACGACCGCGAGGATCACCTGTTTGCCGCTGGGGCTACGGTTGAATTGAGCGCGCAGCAAAGCGTCACGCTGGTCTTGACTACAAACGGCGCCGCGCGACTCGGCGGATCGAAAGCTCGCGAGCCGCGGGCCGAACACGAAAAGTCCATTCTCGCCTGTTGGCTCCGCCACGACCCTCAGGGCTACGCGGCTGCTCCCGCGTGGGTTGGCCAGCTTGTTCTGGCCGCCGATCAATTCATCGTCAAGCGGGGCACACCGGGCGAGCCGGATGGCCGCTCGATCATCGCGGGCTACCACTGGTTCAGCGAATGGGGCCGCGACACCATGATTTCTCTACCTGGCCTGACGCTCTTGACGGGAAGGCCGGAAATCGCCCGCAGCATCCTGCTGGCATTCGCGCGCTATGTGGACCAAGGCATGCTGCCCAACAACTTCCCCGATGCGGGCGGGCAGCCGGAATACAACACCGTGGACGCGGCCTTGTGGTTTTTCGAAGCCGTGCGCCAGTATTTCGCCGCCACGAACGATGCCACAACCTTGAAGACGCTCTTCCCAGTCCTCGAAGGAATCATCGGCTGGCACCGCAAAGGGACGCGGTACGGGATTCATGTGGACGATTCCGACGGTCTCCTCTATGCGGGGGAGAGCGGCGTGCAACTGACGTGGATGGATGCCAAAGCCGGAGAATGGGTCGTGACGCCGCGCGTCGGCAAGCCCGTCGAGGTCAACGCGCTCTGGTACAACGCGCTGGAGACGATGGCGGAGCTCGCTTCCGCGGCGGGAAAGCGAGGCGACTCCTTCGCCGAAATGGCAGCGCGGGCGAAGGCCGGCTTCGGCAGATTCTGGAACGCGGAAGGGGGATATTGCTTCGACGTCATCGACGCGCCGGGCGCCGGCAATGACCGGTCGCTCCGCCCGAACCAGATCTTTGCGGTTTCGCTGCCGAAGAGCCCGCTCGCGCCGGCGCAGCAGAAAGCGGTCGTCGACGTTTGTGCGCGCAAGCTTTTGGCTTCCCATGGCCTGCGAAGTCTGGCCAGAGAAGATCGCGCCTACCAGGGGCACTACAACGGGGGGCCCCGCGAGCGCGATGGCGCTTACCATCAAGGGACGGTCTGGGGCTGGCTCCAGGGGCCCTTTGTGCTTGCGCATCTGCGGGTTTATGGGGATCGCGCGGCGGCCGCGAGCTTTCTGGAGCCTTTCGGAAAACAGATTGTTTCTTATGGTCTGGGATCGCTCGCCGAGATCTTTGACGGCGATGCGCCGTTTACCCCGCGCGGCTGCATCGCTCAAGCCTGGACGGTCGCCGAGGTCCTGCGCGCGTGGCGCGCCACCGCCGGCTGAGCTTGCCGGGGAAGGTCGAGAGGAATGGCGGAGAGGGTGGGATTCGAACCCACGGTAGGGTTCCCCCTACACTCGCTTTCGAGGCGAGCTCTTTCAACCGCTCAGACACCTCTCCGCGGCGGTCGCTGAATCATCGTAGCAGAGCGCGGCAAACAGCGGCAACGAGGCCGAGCGCTAGAGCGCCAAAGCGTCCATCTTCGGTTTTTCGTAATCGCCGTCTTCGCCGGGGTAGCGCAGCCGGCCCTTGAATTTTCCGGTCTCGGCGGCCAGGGTCCACACCAGGCTTTCTCCAGCGGGAAGGGTCTTCGGCTCGCGCAAAAAGACCGGGTCGTCGTAGGCGCGCTGCGCGTCAATCCACTGCCAGCCCGCTTTCTCAAACGACTCGATGATCTCCGGAAGGAACAGCGCCGTGAGTGCGCGGTAGTGGATGAGCAAGGTGTGGCGGATCTCGGCGCCGAGAACGGCGAGAGCCAAGTGGCGGTAGAAAGAAGCGCGGTCGAGCAGGTGCGCGACGAGGTAGTCGCGATAAGGCTGGAGCTTGGCGTCAGGGTCCCGCGCCAGCCGGGCCAGCATGCGTTCATCCACGTACCAGTCGGAGGCGTCAATCGTGACTTCGCCGGAGCGATAGTCGTGCTCCTTGAGCAGGGCGCGGAAGCGATCGCGTTTCTCGGCGGTGTCGCCGGCTTTCAGAAAGGGGTAGCGAAAGAGTCGCGCGCGATTCCTGTACGGCGCGACGACCGGCTCGTTGCGAAGAAAGTCCGCCGCGAAAGCATCGTAGGTCGTTTGTGCGGAATTGTAGAAGAGGTGCGAGTAGCTGTGGCTGCAAATGAGATGGCGGGCATCGTCCCACGTTCCCAGAAGCTTCTTGCCTTCGGGGCTGTCCACGCGCATGCCGCAAACAAAAAGCGCCGCGCGAAGCTCCCGGTCGTGCAGCACGCCGAGGAAACGGTCGTTTGCTTCCTGCCAAGTCATCGGCGCCGACGCGCCGAGGTCGGTTTTCGGGTCGTCTATGGTCAGGGCGACCTGTGGGCGGGCTGCGGGCAAAACAGCCGAGAGCGGGAGCCAGCTTGCCAGGGCCCCGCCGGCGAATCCCGCAACTCCCATCTGGCTTACGAGCTGGAGAAAAGACCTTCGGCGCACGCCACGAGTATAACGGGCAACAGCATTCGTTCGAGAGTCAGCGGCGGGCCGCGAAAAAAGACTGGAGAAGGGCCGCCGATTCTTCGGCCAGTATGCCCTCGGCTACTTCCACCTGGTGGTTCAGCCGGGAGTCGGAAAGGATCTCGAAACAGGAACTCACGGCGCCGCCCTTGGGATCGCGGCAGCCGTAGACCAGACGGGCGACCCGCGCCTGAATCATCGCTCCCGCACACATGCTGCACGGCTCGACGGTGGCGTAGAGGGTCGTGCCCAGCAGGCGGTAGTTGCCGATGGCCAGGGCGGCTTGACGCAGAGCGAGAATCTCGGCGTGCGCCGTGGGGTCGCAGGTGCGGATGGTCCGGTTGCCGGCGCGCGCAATGATTGTTCCGTTGAGGACGACCACAGCACCCACCGGCACTTCGCCCGCTTCAGCTGCCAGGCGCGCTTCCGCCAGAGCCTCGCGCATCAGTTCAGGGTCGGAGGGCATTTTCGGCGAAGCATAACACGCGAAAAGTTGCGAAAGCAGGGAATCGGGCTTAGCGCAGCGGCTTGACAATTGGGAACCGGCAAACGAAACTACGCTCCATGCGAGAGCTGCTGGCGCGGCTGTTTCAATGGGATTTTTTGAAGGGGCTCGCGGTCACCTTCCGCTATCAGCACCCCAAGAACATCTATACGGAGCAGTATCCGCTGGAGCGGCCCATGGTGGCGGAGCGTTATCGCGGCGCGCCACGGCTGAACAAGAACCCGGAATCCGGGGAAACGCTGTGCATCGCGTGCAACCTCTGCGCGCTGGCGTGTCTCGAAAACCTCATCGTGGTGGGCTGGCATCGTGACGAAGCCACCCGCCGGAAGGTACTCACGACCTTCACCTACGACACCTCCCGCTGCATGTTCTGCGGCCTGTGTGAAGATGCCTGCCCGACCGACTGCCTGGAACTGACACAGGACTTCGAGATGGCCTACTTCAGCCGCGAAGGAGCCATCTGGGACCGTCACCGGCTCGAAGAGGGACCCACTCCGGCGCGCTACACCCGCTGAAGACCACGGAATGGAAATCCGGCGAGACCCTATCACGCAAAGCTGGGTCGTCATGGGCCACCGGGAACATGTCTCGGAAAACCCAGGGGCTTGCCCCTTTTGCGACGACGCCTCCGGAAAACAGCCGGTAATCCTGGCATGGCCTGGAGGGGGGCCGTGGCAGGTACGCGTTTTGCCGCATCCCGACCCGCTCTACCACATCGAAGGCGACCTCGCGCGCCGGGCGGAGGGCATGTACGACAAGATGGGCCCGGTCGGCGCACACGAGGTGATTGTTGAGTCTCGAAACCACGACCGGCGGCTTTCCCAGCTGAGCGACGAGGAGATCGAGCGGGTCCTGTGGGCCTATGCGGCGCGGATCGGGGACCTCAAAAAGGATCCGCGCTTCAAATATGTCGCGGTCTACAAGAACCAGGGGGCCCTGGCCGGCGAAGAATGGACGCATCCCCATTCGCTTGTGACCGCAACGGTTTTCGTGCCGCGGCGGCTGAAGTACGAACTGCGCGCCGCGCGCGACTGGTACCGCGAAAAAGAGAGATGCGTTGTTTGCGATATCGTGCGCCAGGAAGAAAGGCACGGAAAGCGCATCGTCGATGTGCAAGGGGAATACCACGCGCTCTGCCCGTATGCTTCGCGTGTTCCGTATGAGATCTGGCTGCTCCACCGGCGCCACAACCACGCCTTCGAACAGCCGCGGCCCGGATCGAACCGCAGAAACCTCGCGGCGCTGCTTGGACGCACGCTGCGGCGGCTGGAGAAACTCGCGCCCGCCTATCACCTGGTGGTTCACACCTCGCCGAACACGCGAGGCAAAAAGGGCGAACTTGAAGGCTACTGGAAAACCCTAGCCGACGACTTTCACTGGCACATCGAAATCCTTCCGATTGTCGAGACGCGCAGCAAGTCCTACAGCATCAAGGAGGTTTACTTCAACGCGGTGCTGCCCGAAGAGGGCGCGGAGCAATTACGAAAGCTGGACCCCAACCCATGAAGGGGGAGCGCGGGGGCATCTTTTTCCGCTTTATCTCGTTGATTTTCATGGTAGTTGCGTGCTTCGCGCTGTACCTCGTTCGCCATCCGTTGCTGCGGGCATTTGCGCACGCATGGCTGACCTCGGACCCCATAGAACGGAGCGACGCCATTCTGGTGTTGAGCGACGACAACTTCGACGGGGATCGGGCGACACAAGCGGCGAAACTCTACCGCCAGGGCATGGCGCCGGTGGTTGTCGCGAGCGGGCGCCGCTTGCGGCCGTACGCGGGAATCGCAGAATTGATCCAACATGACCTGGAACAACACGGCGTGCCGAAAAAGGCGATCCTGGCTTGCCCGCATGAGACGGACGACACAAAGGACGAATCGGCGGCTCTCCTGGGATTCGTCCAGCAACACAACTGGCGGCGCGTGATCGTCGTGACTTCGGACTTTCACGCGCGCCGCACGCGATATATTTTCCGTCGCATTTTTCCAGCGCAAATCGAAGTGCGGGTCTCGGGCGCGCCGGACGAAGACTTCGATGCCGAGCATTGGTGGGAAAAACGCCGCTCCGTGAAGATCATGTTTCACGAGATCGTGGGCATGGCTGTGGCGATGTGGGAGCTGCGGCACAAGGATGACGAGCATGTGCAAGCCCAACGGCTAGTGGGAATCGTGCGCCCGCACCCACTAGGTATGGTGTAGCGATTCAGGTCACACCCAAGATTTGCTGCCACCCTTTCTCGCTTTACAGACACTAAGTGCTGTAATATCTTCCGTCTGCGGCGCCGCGCTTTTCGCCCTTCCGGTCCGGGGCTCGCGATTTCGCCGTCACTCCTGTCCCTGAGGTGTTCCGTGTGGCGGAAAGAAGATGTGAAATCGCAAGAAGTTCCGGAGATTTCCACAAGTCCTGTGAATCCTGCGACTGCTCCGCTCCATTCCTCGACAGCGCGCGAACAATTTCCACAAACACTGCTTTCCGCGAACGCGCCGGCGTGCGTGAGCCGCGGAATCAGAATCCACGGTGAGATTTCGGGCAACGAGGATCTTTTCCTCGACGGCGAACTGGACGGCAAGCTCGAGCTTTCGGGCGCGAGCCTCACGATCGGTCCGAACGGCAGAGTGCGCGCCGACGTGATTGCCCGCGAAGTCGTCGTGCGCGGGACTCTGGTTGGAAAAGTGGCTGGGAAAGAGCGAGTCCAGATTTGGAGCACCGGCAGAGTGGAAGGCGAGGTGCGCACCGAGCGGCTGGCAATCGAGGATGGCGCCGTGCTTCGCGGCAAAGTGGAAACAGGCAAGCCTGCGGTGAAGCCGGCTGAAGCCTCGGGAATGGAAGCAAAGCCGCTGGCAAAGAAGACGGAGAAGACGGACGCGACGAGCCTTTCTGCGGTCCCGGTGGGCCCCGCAGCGGATTGATTTGAATGGGTTTGCTTCAAAAACTCGGTATCCTGGGGGCCCCTCTCCCCGGCCGGGGAATTCCGGCGCCGGGTGTGCGTCCCGTGCCGGGGCGAATTCCGCCGGTGGGCGGCGGGGCCGGGCACGCCATGATGAATTCGCCGCGTTCCGCCAAGGCTGCTGAATCGTCACGGACTTCCAATGGGCTGAAGGAGTTTCTGTGGAACCTCGACGGCCTGGGTCATGGGAAACTCCTCGACCTGGGACCGGCCTGGCAAACCACGCTGAGTTTCTTCATCGAGCGCGGATTCCGCGTTTCCTCGGAGGACTTGCTTCGCGCCTGGAAAGAGTTTCTGCAATCCGAAGAGCAAAACCTGCAGATGGCGCTGGGCGGCAGCGTTGAGGCTCTCGATATGACCGCGGAAGGCCGGGCGGCGCGCTTTCTCGCTGGGAATCTGCGGTATTCTCCGGCGTGGTTCGACGCCATTTTGTTGTGGGACGTCTTGGATTATCTCGAGCCGATCGTAGCAAGGCGCGTGGTGGAACAACTGACGGAGCTGTTGCGGCCCGGCGGCGTTGTCCTTGCGATGTTCCACAGCCGCAGGCCCGAACAATTCCATCGTTATCGCGTGGCGGATTCGATGACCCTGCAGATGCTCCCGGGCACAGAGGGCTTTCAGTCACAGCGCATCTACCAGAACCGCGAGATCCAAGAACTCTTCCGGGTGTACCGCACCATGAAGTCGTTCGTTGGGCGCGACCAGCTTCGCGAGGTCCTTTTCATCAAGTAGCAGGCTCCGGCGGCTCTGCGCGTTCCCCCTGAGTTTCTCGTTTTTTGCCCTTGCACCGGGCGTCCCGAGGGCGTACAAGGTAGGCGAGCTCACTGAGCTCCGGAGAAGGAGATGACTCCACCGGGCTTAGAGCGGAGCAAAAACTGAATCGCGCCGCTTTTGCGGTGCGTGGAGCCGAGAATGGCTGCCGACGGCAGCATTCGAGGCACAGAACGTAAACGGCAAAACGGGGAGCCGCCAGGCTCCCCGTTCTGCTTCTCCGAACAGAAAAAAGTCAGCTTCTCGCGTGGCGGCGGTAGTGGCGACGGTGCGCTCGGTGCCGGCGATGACGGCGCCGAGCCCGAGCAGAGCGTTTCGCGGCGCGGGACGAGGCACTTGCGCGACGGGCTTGCAAGTGAGGGGGTGGGGCGGAGGAGTTCCGTGGCTCGGCGAAAGCTGAAAGCCCTCCGAAGAGGAGAGCGCCGGCTAGAGTCACAACCGCAAATAGACGCTTCATCGTTCCCCCAGAGCGGCGAGCGGAATCTCGCGACTGCGGCGCCGAGTTTACGCCAAGAAGCAGCGCAGAGCTAGGCGCCGATTTTGGCCGTGCGAAGCAGTTGAATCACGTCGTGCTGCCGCGAGATCACGTCCGATTGCCAGAGAATAATCCAGAGCATCAGGCTCATGGTCACGGCGCTCAAGGCCAAAACGAGCGCCATGTGCGACTCCGAAGCGGGAAGCCGCAGTCTTTGTACAAGCCAGGACATTGTTATAAGCCTCCTAGTACTCGCCCACACTCAGACTCTCTGCCGAAATGCCCGGCAGCCGAACGCATTGCTGTAAGTGGCAATCGCGATGCCACAGACGCTCCGATGCGCTTCAGAAGATAACATCCATTGAATCTGCGAGATAGGAAGTATGAGCTTGCAGATATCCAAACGGCGACAGGACGGCTTGCCTAAACTATGGCGCAGGAAAGACAAACTGTTTCCATACGCCAGGGAGGTCCTTGCGGAAAAACAGAAGGCGGGCCGGAATGCCGGCCCGCCTTCGTTGTATCCGTCAGTTCGCTCCCGCGGACGGAACTCAGCGACCCGAGGCCGAACTGCTGCTTTGCTGCTGAGCATTCGCCTTCGGTATGCTCACGTACCCGCTGATCGTGTCCTTTCCAACCTTGTTGATGACCAGTTCCTCGGGCAGGCGAGCACCGCTGGTGTAGAAGAAGATCGGCTCATTCAGCGTTCGATCCTTCTTTTCGATGAGCTTGTCCTCAGCCGTTAGGTTGACGGTGAAACGGTTCCGCTTGACGTTGACGTTGCGGAGCTCGACCGTGACGTTGCCTACCTTCTGCGGCTTGTTCTTGCCGACAATCGAGAACTCGACGTATTCGCGTTCCCCGAGGCGGCGGAGCTGCTCGATCTCGTCATGATTGCGCGCGATCAAGGTTCCCATTTCGCTGCGCGCCATTTTGAGGTCTTCGCGCGTCGAGTCCAGGTCGGTGCGCACGCCGCCAACCTTGGTGTCCACGTTTTTCAGATCCTCGCTGGCTGCCTTGGTGGCAAGCTCCGAGTGCACGGATGTGTCCAGCGCGGTGATTTTCTCCGTTGCTTCTTCGCGGGCCTTGACGTTCTCCTCGCGGGCAGCCTTGAGCTGGCCCTGGGTGATCCGCAGCTTTTTGGTCACGACATTCAGGTCGCCCTGCAAGTCGGAGTTGGCCTTTTCCGACTGCGCCAGGCGATCCTTCACGCTGGCCAAATCCTGGTCCACCGATTGCCGAACTCCCTGAACCTGCGCCGCAACCGACTTCTGGGTGCTGTCCAACTTCGATGAAGCATTCCAGCCCATAGCAACGCCGATGATCGCAACAATTCCAAGGACGATGATCGCCGGAAGGTGCCAAGCTGGTGATGAGCTTTTTTCCGTTTCCACTTTTTCCTCCACGTTTTTTGCAAACCCCTTGAGCGAGATTCCACAGAAACTCTACGCACGTGCGTTTCTGCATCTGAGACGCCAAAGGCGGGCAACTTCTTGCCGTTGCCAAGTCCTCACAATTCATGGGATTGGAACCTGCGCGCTGCGCAGCCGCAACTTGGTGGCCGGTACTAGTCCCTGCAAAGTTTACAGTTTGTGTGTTTTATCGCACGCAGAGTGAGGGCCCCGCGCCGCCGCCTACTTTATCGAAGTTAGTCCGATTCCTCGCGAGGGGCGACGCCGACCGTTGCGCTCCCTGAGCGGCGCGCTCGCAGGAGGCCGATCACGGCGGGCAGAACCGACAGGATAATCACCACCGCAATCACGTAATGGAGGTATTTCCCGATGTTGGGTATCTTGGCCCCGGCGAAGTAGCCCCCGAGTATCATGCTCCCCACCCAGAAGAACCCGCCGAAGATGTCGTACGTCAGGTAGGTCGAATAAGGCATTTGCGCGGCGCCCGCAACCGGCGGACAGAAGGTCCGGACAATGGGCACGAACCGCGCCAGGATCACCGCCCTCCCGCCGTACTTTGTGTAGAAATCGTGCGCCCGCTGCAGGTGGCTGCGCCGGAAGAAAAAGGAGTCCTCGCGCCGGTAGAGCGCCGGCCCCGCCGAGCGCCCGATCCAATAACCCAGTTGGTCGCCCACGATGGCGCACAGGATGCCGGGCAACAGCACCCAGGTGAGCGGAATGACCTGCTGGCCCGCGAAGATGCCCGCGGTTACCAGGAGCGAATCACCCGGCAGAAAGAAACCCACGAACAAACCGGTCTCAACGAAAATGATGGCGCAGACGAGAGTAGGCCCGCCCCAGGCGATTAGCTGTTTGAGCCCTTCCGGGTCGTAAAGCGAGCGAAGGAAGTGAACGACGGATTCGAACAAGCGACTGGAACCCTCTGCGCTATCCTCGGCGTGAAGAACTCGCCGAACCGGGCAAACAAATCCACTCCTATACGGTAGCAGAAAACCGCGAGGTTCTCTCCGCATTCCTGCCACAGGATGAACACGGGCACAACAGCCACGAACCACCAGTCGCCACGAATCATTGGAAGGCCTCAGTGATTGAGATTGTGCTGCGTTGCGAAAACTCTTTCTGGAGAACAGTTCTGCGCGCCTGACGAGAAAGCAGCTGTTGAATGCGCGGCAGGGCACGGCGCGTCACCTCGGCGCCGGCCGCAAAGGCCTCGTCGGCTCGAGCGAAGTCGTCCCAGGCCAGGTCCTGCACGTCAGGGCGGAGGACGAGGTCAGCCTGTGCTTCCCAGGCTTCCGAAGAGTGCTTCTGCACGGCGCTGACCGCGCGCGCCACGACCTGAAACACGTTCGTGGGATCACCTGGCCGGCCGTCGTGTATGGCCACCGAAACACCAATGACGCAGCTCGCCGCCATGGTTCGCGCTTCGCGCGCCGGCACCAGCGAGGTCAGCCCGCCATCCACCAGGCACCGGGTGCCGAACTGGACAGGCTCGAACAACCCGGGGTAAGCGCAACTCGCGCGCAGCGCCTCGGACAGCTTCCCGTGGCCGAGAATGACAGACTCGCCGTTTCCCAGGTCCGTGGCCACGGCAACAAACGGGATGAGCAATTCCTCGAAGGTTTCCGCGCGAATGACTCTGGCAATCAGGTCAGCCAGTTTATGGTTGCTCGCCAGCCCCAGTCGCGACAGTCGCCAGCGCGCAAAGTCGCGAAAGCGGATGCTCCGGCAAACGGCCACAATCTCCGCCAGGGGCACTCCGCTGGCGTACGCCGCGCCCAAAATGCTCCCGATGCTGGTTCCGGCAATGCCCGCGACCGGAACGCGGTTCTGTTCGAGTACCTGTAGCACGCCAAGATGAGCAAACCCGCGCGCGAAGCCGCCGCCAAGGGCCAGGGCAACGCCCGGCTTCAGATTCTCACCGTCTTTACCGCGGCGCACAGAATGACTCCCGCCCGTCATGCTGCGAGAATGCCCGTACCGCGATGCTCGGCCAACCCCCCGGCGGGACCAGGGAACAGGTACGTCCGTACTTCGACGGAAACTCCGGCGGCATCTGTGTCCGGCGGTCGAACAGTACTAACCGGCTAGTCCTTTAGCCTCCCTGTACCATTGGCGAACGCACCTCCGCGTCTCACAGTGTCACTTCGGAAGCTGATTCCTGCAGCAGAGGGGATGCGCATGCCGGAAACTCCGTTCGCGCCTTGGATTGGGCAAGCCGTAATTCTTCAAGTTGCTCTCGGTGATCTCAAGGTTCCGTTGCGGGGGCGCCTGTTGAGGGACTCCGGCGCGGCGCTGCGCATGCGCATCGGAGAAAACTGGGACGTCGATATCTACAAGACGATGGTGCTGGCCATCGAGCAGGATTCCGTGGCCTTCCAGGCCGCATAGGAGAGATCGTGAAGGCTCCTGAAACCAGATACGTGGAACAAAGCCGCGCGGCGGCGCTTCTGGGCATTCCGGAAAGCGATCTGTGCGCGATCTCGACGGAGTCGGGGATCGGACACAAAGCCAAGGACCGCACCGGCGACCGGCTGTACTTCACCTATGAGGAGTTGCGGAGCATCTGCCAGCTTACGCTGCGACGCCCGCACCAAACGAACTAAAACGGTTTTCTCCGGCCCACGCCTGTCTCATCCCCCGGCCCCGAATCATCCACCCCCGGTGATTCGGGGCCTCTCCTTTTAGGGTCGCCCGGTGCGAGAGGCGCGAGAGTCAGGGCCACACCCCGGCCGTAAACGTACGTAGCGTTTTGAACCCGAGCTTGCGGTACAGTTCGACGGCTTTGTGGTTTACCGCGGTCACCGTCAGGGTTAGTTCGTGGAATTTTTTCAGGCGCAGCGCCTGGATCGAGTGTTCCATCAGCAGCCGCCCGAAACCGTGGCCTTGGTAGCCCGGCAATACGCAAAGCTGCGTCGTGTGTCCCACGCCGGGAGCGACTTCCGACGTCAGGACGGCGCCGAGCACTTCCTCGCTGGCAACGTTGCGCAGCAGAAACGACGCGCCCCGCACGAATTGTCCGCATCCTGGCAGCAGCACGATGTTTTTCAGGAAACGCATCGCGCCCGCGCGCGAACGGTACTGGTCGTTGATCTCTCCATCCACGTGGTCCGCGTAAGCCAGATAGATCAGGCGTGCGCAGGCTTCGAAGTAGCGGTCCTCCCAGCGCTCGAGCCGGAGCGCCTTGGAAAGCGGCGGGACGGGGCTAGGCTCCGGCCCGATCGGCAGCAGCATGAACTGCCGCGTATAGAGGTGGAACCCCTGCTCGCGCAAGGTCTGTTCGACGGGTCCGCCGAACGGCATGAGCTGCGTTTCGATGCGGCTCAGATGCGGCACTGCGCGCAGGGAGAACAGTACTTCCTCAAGCAGCCGCCGCCCGACCTCCTGCTGCGGATGCCGCGGGGAGACAAAAAGCCCTCCAATGAGGCCCTTCTGCTCCTCGAGCACGTAGAACGAGTAGCCGATGGGCTCGCCCTCCTCGAACGCGACACTTCCTGCGAGTGCCCGCGCGTCCAGGAAGCGCTTGATCAGGTCCGCCGCGGTCCCGTAGTCCCAGTGCAACTCTTCGCGCCAGTGGCGCGCTTCTTCCCGCAGCAGCCCTTCGAGTTGGGCGGCCGAGACTTGGCGCAGGTCCACGATTCGCATGATTGGGGGGCAACGCGGCCGCAGACGCCATGATAGCCGATTCGGGGCCATTCCTAGTTGCGCACCCCTGAGCGGAAGGGGTCCAGGAGGCGCAAAAACGCTGTGCTACCATCCAGTTTGGGTTAATCAGCGCACTTAGATTAGAAATGAGTCGCGCGGCCTCTTGACGGAGAGAATGAGGCAGCTTCCGTGAAGCGATGGTCCATCCTGTTCGAGCTGCGTTATCCCACGCGGTGGTACACCAAGCTGCTTGCCGTCATCGTGGTGCTCATCTTCTTCACTGTCCTGTCCACCGCGGCTATTGCATCCTACCTCGTCTACCGCATCGTTGAGCCTTCGCGGACCAGCTCCGAGATCAACCTGCAAAGCTTCCCGGGCCGGCCGGACCTCGTGCAGTTCGCCGTGGCCAATCCCGGCAACCGCGAAGGTTATTTTTTCCCCGGTTTTCGCGGGGCGCCAACCATCCTGGTCTGTCACGGCTACGGCTCGAGCCGCGGCGAGATGCTGACGCTTGTCTCCGCGCTGCAGGATCACCAGTACAACGTATTTGTGTTTGACTTTGCCGCCCATGGAAAAAACGGCGGGACCACCACGCTGGGATACCGCGAGGCCAACGAAGTGCGGGCCGCGATTGACACCTTGGCCTTGCGCACCGACGTTGACCCGATCCGCTTCGGCGTCTGGGGTTACAACCTCGGCGCGTACGCCGCGCTGAGCGAAGCGGAAACCGACAAGCGCGTTCGAGCACTGGTCCTCGACTCGATTTACGACCACCCGGAGCAGATGGTGAAATTACAGGTCGAGAAAACCGGCCTGGCACGCTTCCCCTTCATGGTAGATTTCGCGCAGCTCAGTTTCCGCTGGCTCAATTCCGCCTTCCGGCACGTTCCGCCCCTTTCGAAGAACATCCGCAGCACGGCCGGCGTGCCCAAGCTCTACATCCAGGACGCGGACGATCCGGAACTCGCCGAATACACGCGCCAGCTCTATCTGCTTTCGCCCGAACCCAAAGAACAAACGATCTTGCCGCGCGGCAATTTCGCCGCGATGAGCGACGACGACAAGCGCGACTACCAGAACCTGACCCTCAGCTTCTTCCTGGAGAACCTCCCGCCGGTGAAGCGCGCGGGACGCTGAGCTTCAGGTTTTTCTGCGTTTAATTCTGCGACTTTCGAGCGGCACACGGGATCGCTGCTGGAAAAACGATATACGGCGGGCAAAGGGCGCCCTGCTGTTTCAGATCAGCAACCTCCTGGGCGGTTGTGAACACAGAGCCGAGCGGCTCCGTTGACGCACATTCCCTCACCTCGCGATGCAGATAAAAACTGAGACCGTAGCGCGGACCGCGGGGCAACTTGTAAGCGCACGCCCTTTCGATCACAAACCCCTCTCTGGACCAAAACAGGGCGTCCTGAACAGCGTGGCGCGAGGAAAAGACGGGGTCGAGCCGGACTAAGGCGGATTCGCCGTTTGCAGTCAGCGAGAGAAAGGTCAAGAGGGTGGCAAACATCGCCGGACGTGACCGCTTGAAGGCTGCCAGCGTAACGACAATGAGTCCTCCAATGGAAAACACGAATGTCATCTGGCGTTGCCATGGCGCGGGAACGATATCCTGCCCGCCGGGCACTTGACTGTCGACGAACGCCCAGACAGTTCCCAGCATCATCAGGGAAACCCCGGATCCAACGGCGATCCAGCGCGAAAACCTCTCGGACTGCAGGGCTCGTGCGAGACTCAGCGCGACGCCCATGATCACGGAGGGCACCGCCGGCAAGATGTAGCCGGGAAGCTTCGATTTAGAAAGGCTGAAGAAAAGAGTCACAAAAAGAACCCAACTCCACAGGAACTTGGCCACCGGCCGTGCGGGCTTATTGCGCAAATGTTCTTCGAATCTCACCCGGGCGCGGGCGAAAACTAGCGGAACCCAAGGGCTCGCCGCAACGATCAGAATTGGCACATAAAACCAGAAGGGTTGAATGTGGCGAAACTCCGGCGTCAGATACCGCTGGAAATTGTGCTCGATTATAAAGACGCGAAAGAAATCGGGATTGCGCCGCGCGCAAAGGATGTACCAAGGAAGCGCCGTGACGCAGAATGCCGCGATGGCGACGGGATGCAGCAGCCGGAAGGCGTCGCGCCAGCCCCGCGTGAACAGCGCCCACAATAAAACCGCGCCGCCGCACAGTACAATCGCCGCCGGGCCTTTCGCGAGTACCGCCGCGCCGAGAAAAACTCCGAAGGCAATTAGCGCGGACCAGGGCGTTGCGAGTAGCCCCTTCACGGTGGCGGTCTGGTCCGGCGACGAAGGAGACTCGGCGGCCGGCCGGGCGAAGCCCAGAACGACCGCCGCGGCGACCAGGGCCACTGTCAGCATGCCGGTGAACGGCATGTCCATCGTCGCGGCGTGGGAGAAGCCGATCATCCCCACGGTGGTGGGCAGCAGCACGAGCAGCCACCGCGCTGTCTCTCCCCCGTAGACGCGCCAAGCCAGCCAGGCGAGAGAGAGGGTCGCGAGCAGCGCCGAGAGCGCGGAAGGCAGCCGCGCGGCCGCTTCGTTCACCCCGAAAAGCTCGAAGCAGAGCGCCGCGCCCCAGTAATAGAGCACCGGCTTTTCAAACCACGGCTTGCCGTAAAGCCGCGGCGTGACCCAGTCGTGCGACTCGACCATCTCCCGCGCGACCCAGGCATAGCGCGGCTCGTCGGGTCCGATGAATCCCAATGTTCCCAGATGGCTGAAATAGCAGACGTAGAGCGTGGCGACGATGAGCGCGGCCCAGCCGATTCGTGCGGCCAGCTTCCAGCGGGTTTGCGCGGGCGCCTGGCTTGGCTCATCCATGGAGAACCGTGCGAGTCTAGCATCCGTGCCGCGCTTCGTCAGCAGCCGCCCCGGAAGTTCACGTCACTGGCGTGGCGCTTCGCATTTCCCGCATAATCACGGCGCATGAAAGAACGCCTCGAGTATGCGGCCGTGTGGCTAGCGCTGAAGACGCTTGGCGCTCTGCCGAAGCCGTTCGCGCGGATGCTGGCCTCTGCCGGCGCGCGGTTTTTCCTCCTTTTGCGGCCAAGGCTGCGGCGCACGGCGATGTTCAATCTGCGCCTTGCATTTCCCGAGCGGACGAAGAAACAGCGCCGCGCTATCGTCCGCAGGATGGCGCGCTATCTAGGCTGGATGTCTGTCGAGTTTGCGCGCTTCCCGAAACTGACTGCCGCGAACGTCGAGCGACTGGTGCTTCTCGATGGACAGGAGAATTTCATCGCCGGGCGCGACCGCGGGAAAGGCGTGCTGATTCTCACCGGGCACGTCGGCGCCTGGGAGCTCTCCTCTTTTGCGCATGCGCTCTACGGCTTTCCGCTGCACTACATGGCGCGCCCCCTGGACAATCCGAGAGTGGACGCGTTGGTCAACCGCTACCGCGGTCTTTCCGGCAATCAGGCCATTCCCAAGAACGAGTCCGCGCGCGCCGTGCTCAAGGTCCTGCAGCAGGCCGGCACAATCGGAATCCTCGCGGACCAGAACACTGTTCCTGCTGAAGGCGTTTTCGTGGATTTCTTCGGCACGCCGGCATGCGCGACGGCTGGAATTGCCCGCGTGGCTCTGCACACGGACGCCGCCGTCGTGCCAGGCTACGCATTCTGGGATGAAGGCAAGCGCAAGTACCGCCTACGATTCGAGCCCCTGGTTCCCCTAGTGCGAACGGGCGACGCCGAGCGCGACGTTCTGGAAAACACGCAGCGCTTCGCCGGGGTGATCGAGGAGGTTGTCCGGCGGTATCCCGAGCAGTGGGTGTGGGTCCACGCGCGCTGGAAAACGCGCCCGCCCGGAGAGCCGCCGCTGTACCCGTTTCTGCGTTAGTGGCATATTGAATGCAATGAACGCCGCACCTCGCTTTCGCGTGGTCGTCGTCGGCGGCCACACGCGCAGTATCGGGAAAACGCAGCTCGTCTGCGACATCATCTCCGCCTTCCCCGAGGCAAACTGGGTCGCGGGAAAAATCACCCAGTTCGGCCACGGCGTCTGTGCGCAGAACGGCGAAAACTGCGACTGCGCGCCCAGCGAGCATTCGGCCGCGGTCGATTGGGAACGCCACGCGGAGACCGGCACCGATTCCGCGCGATTCCTGGCCGCTGGCGCGCGCCGTTCGCTTTGGCTGCGCACCAAGCAGGGCTATCTCGCTGAAGGGCTTCCGCTACTGCGCGCGGCGCTGCAAGAGGCGGGAAACGGCAGCGGCGACGCACCCCTCAACCTGATCCTGGAAAGCAACTCCCTCCTGAAGTTCCTGAAGCCCGCGCTCTTCCTCGTTGTTGTGGCTCCGGAGAAAACCGACTTCAAGGAATCCGCGCGCCTGGTGCTGGACCGTGCCGATGCCGTTGTCTTGCGCGAGGCTCCGGGGCCCTCTGGACCCGGCACGTCGGGCCCTGCCTGGAGCGGCGTGCCGGTGCAACTGCTCCATGCCAAGCCCTGCTTTGTCCAGCGGGAGGGCGAGCTCCTTCCAGAAGGCGTGCGCAATCTTGTGACCGCACTCCTGCGCGATGCCGACGGGCAGCGAATCTAGAAACGGGTGATTACCCAGTGTCATCTTAGTCGTTGACCAGCCAAGAAAAGGCAGGGATAATTCTTACGTACGGTGTTCCGCAGCGGCGCATTCGTGTTTTTTGCCGGGAACTGACTCACGGCAAGGCAGTTAAGGCCGGTGGCAGCTTGGCCACGGCCCCGGTTCAAGGTGCATCCAAGAGCGCTGGGGGTACGAGTTTTTGGCAGCCAGCATTCGCACAAGTTTGGACAGTTTGACGGCTCCCGCGCGGCCGCCTCTCGCGCAGGTCTGGCTGGACCGCCTGGAAGCAGCGGTCGACCGCGGCACGGAGCACTTGCTCTCTCTGCAGGCGCCGGAGGGCTACTGGCTGGGTGAACTCGAAGCCGACACTACCCTTGAGTCGGACTACATTTACTACCTCCACGTTCTCGGCAAAGCCGAGCCGGCGCGCATTGCCAAGCTGGCTAACTACGTCCGCTGTCGCCAACTCTCCGATGGCGGCTGGAGCATCTATCCCGGCGGCCCTTCCGAGTTGAACGCCACCATCAAGGCGTACTTTGGCCTGAAGCTGGCCGGCGATTCTCCCGACGCTCCGCACATGGGCCTGGCCCGTGAGGCCGTGCATCGCCTCGGCGGCCTTGAGAACTGCAACTCCTACGTACGCTTCTATCTGGCGCTAGTCGGCGCTGTGGGGTGGGAACTTGTTCCCGCGATTCCGCCGGAGCTGATGCTTCTGCCGAACTGGTTCTACTTCAACATCTACGAGATGTCTTCCTGGACCCGCGCCATCGTCATTCCCATGGCGATTGTATCCGCGATCCGGCCGCAATGGCGTCTGCCGGAACGCGCCCGCGTGGACGAACTCTTCCGCGATCCCGGGAACAAGCGGGCGGCGTTCAGTCGGAGCCGCCAGATTATTTCCTGGC
>DASPOW010000194.1:0-3292 GCA_035625855.1 Candidatus Methylomirabilota bacterium
CTGGCCGCCGGGGCGCGGATCATCGGCGTAAACAACCGGGACCTGAAGACACTGACGGTCTCGGTGGATGTGTCCTTCGGGCTCATCGAGCGGATTCCGGACGAATGCATTGCGGTGAGCGAATCCGGGCTGCGTTCTCACGGCGATCTTGTGCGGCTGCGTGAAGCGGGCTTCGACGCGTTCCTCATCGGCGAATCGTTGATGGAAGCGGCCGAGCCGGGCGCCGCGCTGGCGCAGCTTCTCGGCCGGCCCGCGTGAGTTTTCCATGGTACGCGTCAAGATCTGCGGGGTAACGAGCTGGGCGGACGCGCGCGCGGCGTGCGACGCGGGCGCCGACGCGCTGGGCTTCAACTTCTACGAGAAGAGCCCGCGAAGGGTCGCGCCGGCCGAGGCGTGGAGCATCATCCGGCGGCTGCCGGCGTTTGTCGCGCCGGTGGGGGTATTCGTGAACTGGGCGCCGCGCGCGGTGGTGACGCTGGCGCGGGCGCTGCGGCTGGCCGCGGCGCAGCTGCATGGAGACGAGTCGCCGCGCGACGTGGCGGCGTGCGCGCGCGAGGTGTTCGTCATCAAGGCGTTTCGCACAGGTCCGAGATTCCGCCCGGCGGAAATGAGCCGCTACGGCGCGGCCTCGGCTTTTCTGCTGGATGCGGCCAAAGCAGGCCAATTTGGAGGCACGGGCGCCCGCGCCGACTGGACGGTGGCGCAGCGCGCCGCGCGCACGCGCCTTATCATTTTATCGGGAGGCCTCTCGCCGGAAAACGTCGCGGAGGCCGTCCGTATCGTGCGTCCTTATGCCGTGGACGTCGCGAGCGGCGTGGAATCGCGGCCCGGCAAGAAGGATCCCCGCAAGCTGCGCGCTTTTCTCGCGGAAGTGTCCAGCGGCGCCGCCGCGCCGCGCGGGAAGGATTAGACAGGAAGAGAATCGCGCGCGAATGGACGAGTGAAGGAATCATGCCCGCTGCACTGACCGCCAAGACGGAGACTCCCGGCCGCTTCGGGCCCTATGGAGGCCGCTACGTGCCGGAGACGCTGGTTGCGCCGCTCGAGGAGCTGGAGCGCGCGTACACCGCGACGATGGCGGACACGGCGTTTCGCGCTGAGTTCGACGCGATGCTGCGGAACTTCGCGGGGCGCCCGACACCGCTGCAGTTCGCATCGCGGCTGACCGCGCACCTGGGCGGGCCGAGGATTTACCTGAAGCGCGAGGATCTGCTGCACACGGGCGCGCACAAAATCAACAACGCCATCGGCCAGGGCCTGCTGTGCGTGCGCATGGGGAAACCGCGAGTGGTGGCGGAGACCGGAGCCGGGCAGCACGGCGTAGCGACGGCGACGGTCGCGGCGCGGCTGGGCTTGAAATGCACCGTGTACATGGGCACGGAGGACATGGCGCGGCAGGCGCTGAACGTGGCGCGGATGAGGATGCTCGGCGCGGAAGTGCTGGGGGTGGACGCGGGCAGCCGCACCTTGAAGGACGCAATCAACGAAGCGATGCGCGACTGGGTGACCAACGTGCGCGACACCCATTACCTGCTCGGCTCAGTGCTGGGCGCGCATCCCTATCCGGCGATGGTGCGGGACTTTCACTCCGTGATCGGGCGCGAGGCGAAGCAGCAGATTCTGGCGGCGGAGAAGCGCCTGCCTACGCATCTGATCGCTTGCGTCGGGGGAGGCTCAAACTCCATCGGGCTGTTCCACGAATTTCTGAGCGACGCGGGAGTGAGGATGATGGGCATCGAGGCGGGGGGGAGCGGCCACGGGCTGGGCGAGCATGCAGCGCGGCTCGCCGCGGCGCAGGGTTACACGGGCGCGCGGCCGGGCGTTCTGCAGGGCACTTACACCTACGTGCTGCAGACGGCGGAGGGGCAGATATCCACGACGCACTCGGTTTCGGCAGGGCTCGATTATCCGGCGATCGGTCCGGAACACGCGTGGCTTGCCGACCAGGGCCGCGCGGAGTACTCCGCGGCGAGCGACGCGGAAGCGGTCGCGGCGGGGCGGCTGCTGGCCCGGCTTGAGGGAATCATTCCTGCGCTCGAGTGCGCGCACGCGGTGGCGGGACTCATCGAGCGGAGGTCGCATTTTACGGCGAGCGACTTAGTGATCGTGAACCTTTCCGGGCGCGGGGACAAGGATATGGAGACGTACGCGCGGAAGAGCTGAGCCGGAGTTTCGATGAGCGTCACCGCTGCCAATACAAGCCGCATCGCGCGGCGCTTCGCGGAGCTGAAGTCCCGCGGGGAGCTGGGCATCGTCGCCTACATCACCGCGGGCGATCCGTCGCTCGAGGCGACGCGCTGTTTTGTGCTGGCGCTGGCCGAGGCGGGCGCGGACGTTATCGAGCTGGGCGTGCCGTTCAGCGACCCCATCGCGGACGGGCCGGTGATCCAGCGGGCGAGCGAGCGCGCATTGCGCGCGGGCACGTCGATGGCGCGAGTCTTGGCGCTCGTCCGGCGGATACGCGAAGAGAGCGACGTGCCACTGGTCATCTTCAGCTACTACAATCCCATCCTGCAGATGGGGCTGGAGAAATTTGCCAAGGCAGCCGCAGAGGCGGGCGCGGACGGCGTGCTCGCCACGGACCTGACGCCCGAGGAGGCGGACGCGTATCGCGCCGCGATGCGCGCGCATCACCTCGACACGGTTTTTCTTGCGGCGCCGACGTCTCCGGACGAGCGCCTGGAGAAAATCGCTGCCGCGTCGTCGGGGTTTGTTTACGTGATTTCGCGGGCCGGGGTTACCGGCGCGAAGGACGCGCTGCCGGAGGAGCTTCCGGCGTTGCTGCGGCGGGTGCGCAAGGTGACTTCGCTGCCCGTCGCGGTGGGGTTCGGAATCTCGCTGCCGGGACATGTGTCGATTCTCGGAGGGCTCGCGGACGCCGCCGTTGTGGGGTCGGCGCTGGTAGCGGAGATTGCGGCAGCGGATTCACAGCAAGCGGCGGCTGCGGCGCTCGCCGCGCGGGTGCGCGGGTTGAAGCAGGCGGGACGCCTCGGCTTGAGCCGGCGCGAGGCTGGCTCATGAGCATCGAAGAATGGCGCCGCAAGATCGACGAGATCGACCGGAAGCTGGTGGAACTGCTCAACGAGCGCGCGCGCTGCGCCATCGAGATTGGGCGGCTGAAGCAGCAGGGTCATTTGCCGCTTTACCAGCCGGAGCGCGAATTGGACGTGCTGCAGGGAGCGGAGGCAGTGAACGGGGGCCCGCTGTCGCACCAGGCGGTGCGGCGGCTGTTCGAACGGATCATCGACGAGGCGAGGTCGCTCGAGCGGTCGGCGATGCACGACGGACCGGC
>DASPOW010000195.1:0-2400 GCA_035625855.1 Candidatus Methylomirabilota bacterium
CGGGTAGATCTTCCGCGGCGGCTGTGGGGGCCCGGTGTCAGTATTGGTCGAGCTGTCGGCTGTAGGCTTCAAAGTTGTGCCGTGTTTCGGCAAGCGAGTCTCCTCCAAATTTTTGCAAAAAAACATCCGCCAGGACAAGTGCCACCATTGCCTCCCCGGCCACTCCCGCCGCGGGCACCACGCACACGTCGGACCGCTCGTACGCCGCCTTCACCGCCTGCTTCGTTGCCAGGTCGGCCGTTTCGAGCGGCCGGCGCAGCGTCGAGATCGGTTTCACGTAGCCCCGCACAGCCACGTCCTCGCCATTGGTAATGCCTCCCTCGAGCCCTCCGGCGTGGTTCGTGGGCCGCCGGAACCTGCGCGCCGCCGCATCGTAGCGAATTTCATCCTGCGCCTCGGAGCCGTAGCTTCCCGCGGACCCGACGCCCGACCCGATCTCCACGGCTTTCACCGCCTGCAGGCACATCACTGCTTGCGCCAGCCTCCCGTCCAGCTTTTCGTCCCACTGCGCGTGGCTCCCCAGGCCCGGCACGACGTTGTGTGCCATCACTTCAAACACCCCGCCGACGGAATCGCCCTCGCGCAGCACCTGGTCCACTTCCGAGACCATGCGCTTCTCCGTTTCCCTGTCCACGCAGCGCAGCGGCGAATCCAGGTTCTCGCAGGTTTGCCGGACCTCCTCCCAGCTCGCGGCGCGTTCCAGCTTCACGTGTCCCACGGCGGTGACGTGGCTTGCCAGCTCCGTCCCGAATTCCCTCAGCAGCAATTTCGCCAGCGCGCCCGCCGCCACCCGCGCCGCCGTCTCCCGTGCCGAAGCCCGCTCCAACACGTACCGCGCGTCGTGAAAATTGAATTTCAGGCTTCCCGCCAGGTCGGCGTGTCCCGGGCGCGGCGCGGTCAGGTGTTTCTCGGCGGATGGATCGCCGCCCGCTTCGACCGGCAATGCCTGCTGCCAATTGGCCCAGTCCTTGTTCTCCAGCCGGATCGCAATCGGCGCCCCGATTGTCTTCCCGTGACGCACTCCGCTCAGGATTTCGGCGCGGTCCTTTTCGATTTTCTGTCGGCCCCCGCGCCCGTAACCCAGTTGTCTGCGGTGCAGCTCCGCGTTGATGAACTCCACCGGCACCGGCAGGGAAGCGGGCAAGCCGGAAATCCAGCTGACCAGCGCCTCGCCGTGCGACTCTCCCGCTGTAACGAAACGCAACACTTCCGCCATCCGCTCCGCGAACCCGCAATCGGGACGCGGAACGTAGTGTAATGTGCTCTCCCGAAGGCCGTCCAGTTGCTCCCCCCTCCCTAGCCGCCGTTTTTGTATTCCTTGACGCGCCTTCCCTGCGGACGATAGGCTTTCACGCGGAGTCTCAGGCGATCCGAAGTCGTGGCGGAAACTCCTTTTCAACTCAGAGGTTCCCAGCCCGCGGCCCAGCAGCCTTCCGTCCTGGGAGTCGTTGCTGGCGCGCTCAAGCGCTCCCTCAGCGGCGTACAGGAATATGCTCAACTGACCGCGCGCGCCCTTGCCAACCTGGTTCCCGGCCCGATCTATCTCCAGGACATTCTCGACCAGATGGACGTCATCGGCGTCGGTTCCTTGCCCATCATTTTGCTGTGCGGGCTGTTCATCGGCGCCGTCACCGTGCTCCAGACCGGCTCGCAGTTCACCCGGTTCGGGCAGACCGCGCTGACCGGCGACGTCGTCGCCATCGCCCTGGTCCGCGAACTCGGCCCCACGCTCACCGGCCTTCTCGTCGCCGGCCGCTGCTCCTCCGGCATCGCCTCCGAGCTCGGCTCCATGCTCGTCACCGAGCAGGTGGACGCCATGCGTGCCATGGGCACCGATCCCAGCCGCAAGCTGGTCACCCCTCGCGTCGCCGCGACCATTCTCACCCTCCCTTTGCTGACCGCCCTCGCCGACTTCATGGGCCTCATCGGAGGCTGCCTGGCCTCGGTCTTTACCTTGCGCCTCAACGCCGTGCAGTTCTGGACTCGCGCCATTGACGCCCTCGAGTTCGGCGACATCATGCAGGGCATGACCAAGCCCCTTTTCTTCGGCTTGATTCTTTCCACCGTGGGCTGCTACAAGGGCCTCACCGTTCGCGGCGGCACGCAGGGAGTCGGCCGCGCCACGACCCAGGCCGTCGTCATCTCTTCCGTTCTCATCCTCGTTTCCAACCTGTTCCTCACCCGGCTCATGCTCTGGCTTTCCGACAAGGTTTTCTGAGCCCGCCTCAGGACTTCCTGCAAGAATCCCCGATTCACACTATAATTCCCGTGTCTTATGACTGCCCCGGGTCCGGACGAAGCGGTCATTTCTTTCAACGCGGTCCGCATCGGTTTCGATGAGGGAGAAGTGCTCCGTGGGCTTTCCTTCGAGGTCCTCCCCCGTGAAACCCTCGTTCTTCT
>DASPOW010000196.1:0-13435 GCA_035625855.1 Candidatus Methylomirabilota bacterium
CTTCCTCACGGCCACGTCGGACCGGCAGATGCGGTTCGCTCCGCAAAGCCTGCAGTGTCGCAGCCCGCGCCCGACCAGCGCTTTCCGGTTGTGGTGCTGGCGGCATCCACGGGTGGTCCGGCAACCGTGATGCAACTGGCTCCCGGATTCACGCGCGACTTCCCAGGCGCCATCATCGTCGTGCAGCACATGCCTGCGTCGTTCACCAGCCAGTATGCAGTGCAACTTGCCGAATTCACTTCCATTAGGGTCAAGGAAGGCGAAGAGGGTGAGAGTCTCGCGCCGGGAACGCTGTACGTCTGCCCCGGCGGGCGGCACCTGCGCGTCACCCCGGTGGGACGAATCCGCCTCGAAGGTGGCGGGAGAATCAACGGGTATTTGCCATGCATGGACGTCACCATGGAAAGCGTGGCGGCCTACGCGGGCGCAATGGCCGTCGCGGTTGTGCTGACAGGAATGGGCAACGACGGCTCACAGGGTGCAAAAGCCGTCAAAATGGCCGGCGGGACGGTTTTGGCTCAAGACGAAGCGTCATCCGTCATTTTCGGGATGCCCGCGGAAGCCATTAAGACGGGCTGCGTGGACCAGGTTCTGGCGCTGGAGGAAATCTATCCGGCTATCGAGAAGCGCGTGCTTCGGATCTGCCGCCCCGTTCCGGCTGGGGTGCGCTCGTGAGGGCAAGTGGATGAAACTAAAGCCACAGACCACGGCAACGCGGCGGGCGCGCCGCTCCGAGCAGATGATCCTTTTCCGCATCGCGCACCAGCTCTTCGCAATTTCCGCGAATGCCGTGCAGGAGGTTCGCAGCGCAGACGGCATGACGGGCCGGATCGCCGAGGTGCCGCGCGCGGAGCTGCGCAAGGTGCGTCACGTGGTGCAACGCGGCGAGCGCACCGTCTATGTGATAGACGGCGGAATTCAGTTCGGTATTCCCGCGGCGCAGTCGGCGCTCGTATTCGTTCTGCGCGACCTGCGAGCGGCGCTGCTCGTGGATGCCATCGACCGCATGGCCTCCTTCACGGCCTTGCATGCGCTTCCAGAGGCGTTTTGCCATGAGGAGCGCGGGTGGTACCGCGGGCTCGTGATTCTGGACAGCAACGTTATTCCCGTCGTCGACCCCCGGGGCCTCTTGAGCCGGGGCGATCTCGAGCTGCTTGACGCAAACGAACACGCCCCGGCCGCCAATCGCCGCGAGGTGCGCGCATCCGCATGACCGAACGATCCGAGCTCGATGCGCAGTCCTACGTTCTCCTCCGGCTGGAGGACCGGCAGTTTGCGCTTCCTGCAAAGCGCATCGCCGAGCTTGTGCCTCTCAGCCGCGTCTTCCGCTTCCCTCACTGCTCGCCCGAAGTCGAAGGCGTGCTGATCCGCCGCGGCCGTATTCTCGCGGTGTGCGACATTTCGCCGCGCCTGGCCGCGCGCCCGCTGAAAAACCGGCGTCTGTACTTGCTGGCCGTGCGCGACTTCGCCGCGCGCCCGGAAAGCGTCGCTGTTCCGGTGACCGGAGAATGCGAGTTGATCTCCGCGGAAATGACGCCCGCCACCGGCGGACAGCCGCCGCACGTGCGGGGCTGGATTTCCCACGACGGAAACGTCATCGAGGTCCTGGATCTGGACAACCTGATTCCCGGTCCGACTGCCGCCCCGAACGCGGTGCAGGCCGGCGTTCCGCAGGAGGCCCTGCCGTGACGGCCGCGCCCGCCCCCGGCAAGCCGACGAAGATTCTGCTGGTGGAGACGAACGTGTACTTCGCGAAGCGCCTTGGCGACGCGTTGAAACGCGAGGGCTTCGAAGTTATCTCGTGCACGCAGCCGGCATACGCGCTCACCATGCTGGAATACGACGCTCCCGCAGCCATCCTGTGCGCGACGAACCTGCGCGAAATGGGCGCACTCGAAATAGCGCGCATCGTCCGCGCGGACCCGAAAAACACCTCCCTGCCCATCATCGCGATGGGCGACGGCAGCCAGCGCGCGCTGATGGAAGCCTTCCAGGCCGGCTGCGACGACTACCTGGACCGCCACCGCAACCCCACCATTATCGCGGCGCATGTCCGCAACATCCTGGTGAGCAAGATCGAAGGCTTTCAACCGACGCAGATGCTCGCCCAGTCGGACACCAGCCTGAGTGGAAGCCTCACGCATCACGACCTGCCTGGTGTGATCCAGCTTCTTACCCAGGCTCACCAGACCGGCGCGCTGCACATCAACGCCGCCGAGGCGGACGCGGTCGTGTTCTTCGACGCCGGCGCGATCACCCACGCGGAGTGCGGGGCGTTCTTCGGCGACGAGGCCGTGATTCATATCCTGAAAAGCTGTATGCAAGCCGGAAAGGGCGTCTACAAATTCGTTTACGGCGCGAACTCCGCTCAGCGAACCGTCCTGCGCTCGGCAACCGACCTCATGCTCGATGCCATGCGCGAGTACGACGAAACGCAGCGCGATTTGGCCGACAAGGAATCGTCATGAGTGAAACCTTGCTGTTGCCACCGCACCGGGAGGCTGCTGCAAAGCGCGCGCCGGTGGTGTACTTCATCGATGACAGCGCCACGATGCGGGAGGTCATCAAGCTCGCCTTCCGCCGCGAAAGCATTCAGGTCATTACCTGCGCCGACGCTGCTTCAGCCCTTGCACAATTTGCCGAGAACCCGCCCGACGCCGTCATCACCGACGTCATCATGCCCGACCAGGACGGCTACTCCGTCTGCAGCCACATCAAGCAGAACCCGCAGTACGCCTCGATTCCGGTCGTGCTCATGTCCGGCGTGGTCAACAAGACGGTCGCAGACAAAGCGGTTGCCGTTCAGGCTGACGAACTCATTCGCAAGCCGTTCCAGCCGCAGGAACTCATCAGCCGCGTTAAGACCCTTCTCCGTCCGGCCCCTGCTTCGGTTGCGGATGCGATTGCCACTGAAGACCCCGGGCCCCGCGCGCTGAGCGGCCTTTTCGCCTCGCCTTCCCCGTTGCCGCAGCCTGTTGCGCCTGCGCCTCATCCGGCGACCAGCTCCAAAGCGGCGGAGTCTCCCTGGCCGCGCGCGCTCGCCGAAGCATTTTCGCCGTCGCCACTTTCTCCCGTTGCCCCTTCTCAGGAGACGGCGGCGAAAACACCTGGATCGCCTCCAGCGCCGCAGAAACCTGCCGCGCCGGCCGATCACGATGCGCAGAAGCTGCGACTCGAAATCCTGCGGCTGGAACTGCTTGTCAAGAAGCTCCAAGCCGAGTTGCAAATCGAGCGCGAATACAACCAGACGCTTGAACTCCACCTCAAAACGCTGCGGGAATCTCAGTAGAGGACGGCTGCGGCCCGCAGTGCACGGCGGTACCGGCCACCCGCGTTTTGCACATTCGTTCACAGATTTTCACAGAGATTCGGAGCGAATTTCGTTGACGACGAAAACGAGTGCGGCTATCTTCCACGCCAGATTGAACCGGGAAGCTAGAAAGCTTCGCGGCTCGGTTCAAAGCGCGTGATACGCTTAACCGCTTGTTACGCCGAGAGCAGGAGCCGGGGAGTTTGAGGATCTGCGGTTTGGTCCGACGGGCGCGAGAGCCTCACGGTGATCGTGTGCGGCGGGTCGAATCGGAGGGCCAGAGGTTTTGCGGTTGGGTTTGGAGGCGTGAAGGCCTCACGGCTGTAGCGCGGCCAGATTGAATCGGAAGGCCGAAGAGTTTTGCGGCTCAATTTAGAGGGCGCAGGGGCCGAAAGGCTGCTGCGCCCTCATTTATTTCACGGGATGTCCGCAAACCGCTTTCTCTCTGTCCCAACCCACCGCAGACTCAGTGAGGCATTGCGCCCGCCGCTCCTGGGTTGACCGTCGGTGCTACATTCAGTAGCCTTCTTCTCAAGTCTCGGGGTTTCCTGGGGGACGCCATGACGCAAAGCGGGCCGCGCAAGACTGTCTCTTCTTCCGAAGCTTCCGCGATTTCGCGGCGCGAGTTCGCTCGGCGCGCCGCGATGGCCTCCGCGGCGGCGGCTATGTCGCCGGCTTTGATCGTGCCGGCGACAGAGTTGGGCGCCGGGATTCCCGGGCCCCAGCAGCCGAGCGCGGGAAAGCCAAGTCCGTCGGCGGGGCAGATGGAATACGAAGCGAGGGTATCCGCCACTTTCGCCCTGTACGGCCAGCGGCTTTCCGAAGATCAAAAGAAAGACATTCTTCGGTTGCAAAAAGCCCTGCAGCCGCAACTCGAGGCCCTTCGGGCCTACAGTTTGGCGAACGGCGACGCGTCGGCTCTTCATCTCAAGCCTCTGATCGAACGCGAGAAGCCGGCCCCAGCGAAGCCGGCCACGCCCTCGAAACGGTGACAGCCGGCCATGGTCAGCGATCAAGTCCTCTATCTGCCTCTGAGCGATCTGGCAAAACGCATCGAGACGAAAAAACTGTCCCCGATCGAGCTGACAGAAAGCTATCTGGCGCGAAGCGAGAAGCTTGGACCACGCTTCGGCGCTTACGCGAAACTCCTGCCGGACTTGGCCCTGGAGCAGGCGCGCAAAGCCGAGAAAGAGATTCGCTCGGGGCGCTATCGCGGCGCTTTGCACGGTATGCCCTACGCCGCCAAGGACTTGCTCAGCGTCCGGGGCTTCCCCACGACCTGGGGCGCAAAGCCGTACGCGAAGCAGTCATTTCCCGAAGATGCTGCCGTCATTGAGCACCTGAACAGGGCTGGCGCCGTCTTGCTTGGCAAGGCTGCCATGATCGAGCTGGCCGGCGGCATGGGCTATCGATTCGCGTCCGCCTCGCTCACCGGGCCTGCAAAGAACCCCTGGAATACGGACTACTGGACATGCGGCTCCTCGTCCGGGTCAGGTGCCATCATGGCCGCCGGGCTTGCTGCGTTTACCATCGGAACCGAAACGTGGGGCTCCATCGTCTGCCCGTCGGGCTTCTGCGGCGTGAGCGGCCTGCGCCCCACTTTTGGCCGCGTCAGCCGGTTCGGAGCGATGGCTCTGTCCTACTCCATGGACAAGATCGGGCCTATCTGCCGGACAGCGGAGGATTGTGCGCGCGTTTTTGCAGTCATTGCAGGGCACGATCCGAGAGATCGCGGCACGCTACCGCTCGACAAGGCGGCCTTCACCTACTCGCCTGCCACAGAGCCGCGCAGGGGCCCGCTACGGATTGGCTCGCTGACAAATGCCTGGAAAAATGTGGAGGCGAACGTCGCCAAGACAATCGCCGAAGCAGTCCGTGTCCTGAGGAAACGCTTTCCCGGGATCAAAGAGGCCCGCCTTCCCGAAGGGCCCTATGAAGCCGCCGGAAACGTAATCATCGCCGTAGAGGGCGCTTCGGCCTTTGGCGAGCTGATTCGCTCCGGCCGTGTCGCGGAGCTAGACGATCCGCTGGGGCAGATCAACGGCTACGTGAACCAGAGCATCTCCGGCAGCGACTACGTTACCGCCCTGCGCATCCGCGAGATCCTGCAGAAGAAGATGGACGATCTTTTCCAGCAGTTTGATGTGCTTGTGGCGGCGTCTCTCCCTGTGACCGCGTGCACGCTCGATACAAATCTCGAGACCGGCCTGGACTTTCCGGATCCCCTCGGCGGCATCGGCAACTTGTGCGGCCTGCCGGCCCTTTCCGTACCGTGCGGCTTTGACTCGAAGAACCTGCCCGTCGGTCTGCAGTTCGTGGCCCGCGCCGGAGACGATCTCGCAGCGATTCAAGTGGCGCGCGCTTACCAGCAGCTCACCAACTGGCACCTCAAACATCCCAGGACTGTCTAGGGAAAGCCGCCGTTCTAGGTTGCGGAAATACCGTTCTGCCCGTCGCTGGCAAGGAGTTCACGAATGGTACGGAGCAGCAGAAGCCGGCTGAAAGGTTTTGTCAGCAAGCGGGAGGATTTGTCGCTGTCCGGAATCTGGCTGGTCCCCGGCGCCGAATAGCCGGACATGAAGACGACGCTCGTCATTCCCCGCGTTTTCTTCAAGCGCGAAGCCAGTTCAACGCCGGTCATTCCCGGCATGACCATGTCCGTGATCAGGAGATCGATCGTGCCCTGGTGCTCCTCCGCGAGTCTCAGCGCCTCCAAGCCGTCGCGCGCCTCGATGACCGTGTAACCCCCGGACTGGAGATACTCCCGCGCGACCTCGCGCACGTCGTGCTCGTCTTCGGTCAGCAGAATCGTTTCGGTGCCGCGAGGAGCCTCCCCGGCGGTGTACCCTGTGCCGCAGGAATCGGCCGCCTGGTCCACGCGAGGAAAGTAGATCTTGAAGGTGGTACCTCGCCCGACCTCGCTATAAACCCAGATGAACCCGCCGCTCTGTTTCACGACGCCGTACACCGTGGCGAGCCCAAGACCCGTGCCTTTGCCCTTTTCTTTGGTCGTGAAAAACGGTTCGAAAATGTGAGCCTGCGTTGCCTCGTCCATTCCCTGCCCGGTGTCGGTTACCGCGAGCATGACGTACGCACCCGGCTTGGTCACGGGGCGCTTCGCGCTGTAATTCGCGTCCAGGTCGGTATTCGCGGTTTCGATGATCAGCCGCCCGCCCTCCGGCATGGCGTCTCGCGCGTTGACGGCCAGGTTCATGATGATCTGCTCGATCTGGCCGGAGTCTGCACGAATCTTGCCCAGGTCGGTCTGGGTGTGAATGCTCAACTCAACGTCTTCGCCGATCATGCTCGGAAGGAGTTTGCCCATATCCTCGACGACTTCTCCAAGGTCCAGCACCGTGGGTTGCAGAACTTGCATGCGGCTGAAGGCAAGCAGTTGACGGGTCAGAGACGCCGCCCGGTCTGCCGAACGATCAATCTGTTCGATTTTGCGGCAGGTCTGCGGCGAAGCCGCGTGGGAGGAGAGCAGCATCTCAGTGTGGCCCTTGATGACCATCAGGAGGTTGTTAAAGTCGTGAGCGATGCCCCCTGCCAGCCGGCCAACCGCTTCCATCTTCTGAGCCTGCCGAAGCTGCTGGTCGAGCATTTCGCGCTCGGTTACATCCTGCGCCACGACCAGACAAACGCGGCGGCCGCCATATTCCAGGTTGTGGGCGACAATTTCCACCTCGATGATTTGGCCATTCTTCTTGCGATGCTTCCAGCGGCCGGAATAGCGCTCGGCCGGAAAGTCTTGCTGCTCCTTCAGCTTCCCGGCATCGCCGTCGCTGCGAATATCCAGCACGGTCATGCTCCGGAATTCTTCCTCGCTGAAGCCGTACTGATTCACGGCCGCCTGGTTCACTTCAATGAAACGCAGTGTCTCTGTGTCGAAAACCCAGGTAGGAAGCGGATTGTGCGCAAACAGGAGACGGAACATCGACTCGCTCTTCCGCAGGGCGTCCTCGGCGCGCCGCCTCTCGATCGCGAGGGCAATCGTTCCGCCGACCGAATCCATAAACTCAACGTCGCGCTCGTTGTAGGCATTTTCGTCTTCGTAGTGCTGCAGGACGAGAACCCCGATCGTCGCCGTAGGTGTTTTCAAGGGAACGCCAAGCCAGGTTGGCGAGGGAGAGCCGACAAGTTCCACCTCACCCTGCGCAGCGAGCGCGTCGAAGGCGCGCTGGGTGATCATCATCGCGCGGCCGGTGCGGAAGACGTACGCCGTGCAGCTTCTGCCGACCTTCAGCGGCGCCGGCGCCGAATCGAAGCGATCCACAAAGAACGGAAAATGAAACATCGCCGTCGCGGGTTCATGCAGCGCCACAAAGCAATTCTCCGCGTACACAACCTTCTTCAACGCCTGGTGTATCTGCTCGAGGAGTTCGTCGAGATTGCTCGTCTGATTGAGCGCGTGAATCACGTCGGAAATGACTCGCCGCTCCGCTCGCATGCGCCGCAGGTCGGTGACGTCGCGAAACACGCACGCCAGGACGACTTCTCCGCCCTCGCTCGCGTAACTGCGGCCCGAAATCTCGAAGAGCCGCCACGAGCCTTCCTTCGAACGGAGTCGGCAAATGGCGGAGATCGGAATGCCGGGTTTCGCGGCAAAGCGCTCGATGTCCCGGCGCGCCTGCGGTCCGTCCTCCGGGCGAAGGAGGGTCTCAATGCCTCGTCCCGACAGCCCGTCCGGGGAATAGCCGAGCACCCGCGAAACCGCCGAACTCACGAACTGAAACGTGCCGTCTTTCGCCAAAACCGCAAAGATGTCTTGGCCGAAGTCGGCCAGCCAAGCCGGGTCGGACAGCGCGGGAGGAAGGGCAACGTCGATCGAGGCGCGATTCGGCATGGGACCAGGGAATCCCCGAGGAGTCGGGGCTCCCAAGACCTCCTTGTCGCTGCAGGAAGCTGCGATGGACGACTTTGATTAGTTTAGCCAGACGGGAGAGTTTTCTCAGGGGCATGCCTCCGGGGCTGTCACCAAGTCGTTACGCCCCCAGCCCAAACTCAAGTCCTAGGAGGACCTGTTAGAGCCCCGGTTCCCCGGCGCGCGGCGCGCGAAGTAGGCACAGTTCTCCCGTATGGCACACACCTCGCACCTCGGTTTGGTGCGCTTGCAGGTTTCCTGGCCGTGACGCTTCACCAGCAAGTAAGCCCGCTGGCGGGCGCTGAATTCCTTGGGCACCTCGTCCTCGGTGGCTTGCTGGGCATCGCGGTAATTGGCGATGTAGCTTTCGCGTTCAACGCCGCGCCGAATGCGCGGAAGCACGTGCGCCGTGTTGGAAGGCACCGCGGCAACGGGCGACAATCCGGCGAACAGGAGGATGCGGTCCGCTCCGGGATCTCCGATTCCCGGGAACCGTTTCAGAATCCTGCGCACTTCCGCGATTGAGCCTGAGAGGGCTCCGCGGAGATCGCCCCCGAACTGGTCCTTCACGCGCATGGCAATTTCCTTCAGGCGCACGGCGCGCAACTCCGGAACCATCCCCCCAGCCCGTAGAGCCGCACCCAGTTTCCCGGGCGAGGCATCCAGCAGTTGTTGTGGCGAGACGCCGACTTCTTGGACCAGCTTTTCCCAGCCCTTGGCGCACGCGGCGTCGCTTGCCGGATATCCGCAGTGCCACCACACTAGGAATTCGTAAGGATCGACGGGCCAGCACGGCTCCTGTGCGCCGTAATGCTTCTCAAGCCGCGCGAGCAGCCGCAGCAGTGGGGCTTTCTTCATAGGAACTTGAATGCTATGACGCAAGGCGGGCCCGCGCAAGAACGCGCCGATTGCGAACCGCCGGGTCGCTTCCTTTGCCCTTCAAAACTCTCATGCTAGGCTTCCCCTGACGTTTCTGAAACGCACAAAGTCGCGCCGGGGGACAGCTCGCCCGACGAGCGCCGGTTGCCGAGGAGAACTCCATGCATGACATTCTTCCGCACATGTTTGGGCTGGCCTTGCCGGTTGCGGAAAAAATCCTGCGCCCGATTATCGTGTACTTCTTTCTGGTGATCAGCCTGCGCCTCGCCGGGAAACGGGAACTGGCCCAACTGAACCCGTTCGACCTCGTCGTACTCCTCACGTTGTCGAACACCGTGCAGAACGCCATCATCGGCGACGATAACTCCGTCACCGGAGGACTGATCGGCGCAACGGCCCTGCTCGCCATAAACGCGGTTTTTGTCCGTTTTCTCTACCGGCATCGCAAGCTGGACACGATCGTCGAGGGCTCGCCCGAGGTGCTCATAGACAACGGAAAGCTGCGCGTGCACAACCTCAAGCGCGAACTAATCACAATTGAGCAGCTCGAAGCTGCTGCGCGGCGCCAGGGATTCAGCACGCTGGCGGAAGTGGAACAGTGCGTTTTGGAGCCAGGCGGCACGCTCTGCTTTGTCGGCAGGCAGCCGGATCCAGAGGAAAAACGCCATCAGGAGCTAATGCGCCGGCTGGACCGGTTGGCAACGGAATTGAAGGCGACTCGCGGAGGAGAGCCTGCGCCGTCTCATTGATTCTGCCGCGCTAAGAGCCCTATGCCGGGAGCGCCGCAAAGCTCTCTTCGGCCGCGCGAATCGTTTGAGCAATCTCTTCATCGGTATGGACTGCAGAGACAAACGCAGCCTCGAACTGTGAAGGCGCCAGGAAAATGCCCCGCTGCAGCATCTCTCGGAAGAATCTTGCGTAGAGTTTCGTGTCGGATGCGCGGGCATCCTCGTAGTTGTGCACCGGCCGCAGGGTAAAAAACACCGTCGCCAGGGATTCGCACGCGTTCACCGTCGCGGAAACGCCCGCTTTGCCGGCAGCAACGCGGAGGCCTTCCGCCAGCTTTTGCGACCGCGCCCGCAGTCCCTCGTAAAGCCCGGGGCGATTCAACTCGGCCAGAGTGGCGATGCCCGCGCGCATTGCCAACGGGTTTCCGGAAAGCGTTCCAGCCTGGTAGACCGGTCCAAGCGGAGCCACGCGATTCATGATCTCCGCCGAAGCTCCGTAAGCAGCAACCGGCAGACCGCCCCCGATAATCTTCCCCAGCGTCGTGATGTCCCCTTGCACGCCGAGCTTCGTTTGTGCGGTCCCGTTGCACAAACGGAAGCCAGTGATGACTTCATCCATGATGAGCAGCGCGCCCTCCCTGCGGGTTATTTCCCTCAGGCCCGCTAGAAACCCTTCTTTCGGGACCACCACGCCCATGTTCGCGGCGATCGGCTCGACGATGACAGCGGCAATTCTTCCCTTGTGCCGGGCGAAAAGATCTGCGACGGATTCCAGGTGGTTGTACGGCGCGTTGAGGGTCAGCGCCGCGAGCGCCTGTGGCACTCCCGGACAGGCTGCAATGCCGAGGGTCGCCACGCCGGAGCCGGCCTCGGAAAGAAAGCTGTCCGCGTGGCCGTGGTAGCCGCCCGAAAATTTCACAACCAGATCGCGGCCCGTGACGGCCCGGGCCAGCCGCAGGGCGCTCATCGCGGCCTCGGTGCCGCTCGAGACGAAGCGAAGTTTCTCCAGAAACGGGATGGCCCGGGTTATGGCCGCGGCCAATTCCACCTCGAGCTCCGTCGTCACGCCGAAGCTTGTCCCGCGGCGGGCCTGATCCACAATCGCCGCGGTAACGGCGGGATAGGCATGGCCAAGCAGCGCGGCGCCCCATGAACAGACATAGTCGAGCAGTTCGTTGCCATCGGCGTCGTATAGCCGCGCGCCCTCGCCGCGTTCAATGATCAGCGGCTCGCCACCGACGGCGCGAAACGCCCGCACCGGGCTGTTTACTCCTCCGACCAGGAGTTCTTCCGCCCGAGCGAAGATTTCGCGCGAGCGGCGGCGTGCGCGGTCCCGGGGTGCCGGAGTTGCGCTCATGCCAGGAGGGCCCTCAGCACTGTTTCAGCCAGCGTGCCGCGTCCTTGGCGTGGTAGGTCAGAACGATGCTCGCCCCGGCTCGGTGAATACCCGTCAAAATCTCGAGAACGACGCGTTTCTCATCGAGCCAGCCCTTTTCCGCTGCCGCCTTTACCATCGCGTATTCTCCGCTGACGTTGTAGGCCGCTACCGGAACGTCGAACCGCGCGCGCACGCGCCGGATGATATCCAGGTACGGCAACGCCGGCTTCACCATAACCATATCGGCGCCCTCGCCAAGATCCAGCGCGACCTCGCGCAATGCTTCGCGCGCGTTCGCCGGATCCATCTGGTAGCTGCGCCGGTCGCCGAACCTCGGCGCCGATTGCGCCGCCTCCCGGAACGGCCCATAGAAACCGGAACAGTACTTTGCCGCGTAGGACAGGATCGCGATGTCCGAGAAGCCTTTCGCGTCCAGCGCCTGGCGGATTGCGCCGACGCGCCCATCCATCATGTCGGACGGCGCGACCACATCGGCGCCCGCACGCGCATGCGAAACGGCTTGCTCGGCGAGGATGGGCAGGGTCGCATCGTTGGAAACTTCGCCGTTTTCGATCACGCCGCAGTGCCCATGGTCAGTGTATTCGCACAGGCAAACATCGGTGACGACGAGAAGATTCAGCTTGGCCTTCCGGATCGCCTCGATGGCTCTCTGCACCACCCCGGTTGCCGAAACAGAAGAGCCGCCGCGGGCGTCCTTCGCTTCCGGCAGGCCAAAAAGCATCACCGCGGGAATCCCGAGCGATTCTACTTCCCTGCACTCTTCGACAATCTGGTCCACCGACTGCTGGTGCACGCCCGGCATGGATGAAACTCCCTGCTTTACCTTCTTCCCGGGACACACGAACATCGGATAGATCATTCCTGCCGTGGTCAGACGCGTCTCGCTTACAAGAGCGCGCAACGCTTCGCTGCGGCGCAATCGTCTTGGCCGGTGCGTCGGAAAACTCATCGGTGCGCCGCTCCCTCCTGCCAGGCTTCGGCGAGGCAGTCCAGAATACCCGAGACCGTGGTATCGCAAGCAACTCGCACGCGTGTGACACCCGCAGCGCGCAATGCCCCAGCCGTCACGGGACCGATCGCCGCAAAAACCAGGCTCTCCTGCAGCGGGCGCAAGCCATCCCTGCCATAGATCTCAGCCATGTGCTCGACCGCCGATGGGCTGTAGAGAACGACCGCATCGACGCTGCCTTCTGCGATAAGCCGCTGCGCTTCGTCCTCGGCGTTCGCTGCGAGCAGCGTGCGATACGCCACGACCTCCGTAACGTCGGCGCCCAGACGCCGCAAGGCCTCCGGCAAATCGGGATTGGCGCGATCGCTCCGGGGCAATAGGACCCGGCGCCCGCGCAATTGCCCTTCCAACTCCTCGGCCAATGCCACTCCGCCCGCCGACTTCGCGATATAAGCCAGCGGCAGCCCGAATTTCTGAATCGCGCTGGCCGTTGCCGGCCCCACCGCCGCGACTTGCAGCCCGCGTTGCAGCAGCGACGTCTCCATCCCCAAACCCCGCCGCCTCTCTTCAACCGCTCGAACCGCATTCTGGCTGGTGAAGAAAAGCCAGTCGAAGGTGCCCAGACTACGCAGCGCGTCATCGAGCGGCTTGCAGTCGGCGGGCGGCGTAAAGGAAATCAGCGGCCAAACAATCGGCACTGCTCCGGCCTCTCGCAACGCGCGGCAAACTTCCTGCGACTGCGCGGCGCTGCGCGTTACCACGACGCGCTTCCCGGCAAGCGGAGCATGCTCACTCATATTGGCGCGCCGCCTGCTCGAGAATTTGCCCGGCTCCGTTGGCCAACAGGCGACGGGCTACGTCCTTGCCGAGCTCAGCCGCGTTCCCGGGCGGGCCCGCGCCACGCTCCCGGACGCACTCGGATCCGTCCACCGAAACCACGCACGCCTCTAGAACCAGGTCGTCGCGCTCCAGGCGCCCCCACGCGCCAACGGGAATCTGGCATCCGCCTTGGAGTTCGGCGAGCAGCGCGCGTTCGGCAACGACGGCGTTGCGCGTCTCGGCGTGATCGAGCTTGTCGAGAATCTCGGTCAGATCGCGGTCGGTCGTGCGGGATTCGATGGCGATAGCGCCCTGGCCCACCGCGGGCAAGCAAATCTCGGGCGAGAGAATCTCGCTGATCCGGTGGCTCAGTCCCAGCCGGTCGAGGCCCGCCTTGGCAAGAACCACGGCCTCGTATTCCCCGCTCTCCATCTTCCGCAAACGCGTGTCCACGTTCCCACGGAGGTCGCGAAAGTCCAGGTCGCGG
>DASPOW010000197.1:0-2723 GCA_035625855.1 Candidatus Methylomirabilota bacterium
CGCTCGTTCTCGCGGATCCACACGAGAACCTGCTCGATTCCCGCGTCAAGGCTCGTCCGCGGCTTCCAGCCGAAGAACTTTTCCACTTTCCGGTTGTCCGTGAAATACACCGGAACGTCGGCCTTGCGCGGGGCGGGCTCCTCGGCGACGGCGGCGCTACGCCCGGTTCGTTTCTGCATCTCCGCGGTGGCCTCCCGCAGGGAAAGCGAGTTCGCTGGGCCGCCACCCACGTTGAAAACCTCTCCGCGAAGGCGCTCGATTTGCCGCACCTGGAGGTCCGCCAGGGCGCATACGTCGTCAACGAACAAGATGTCCCGGACTTGCTTGCCCTTCCATCCGATGTACTTGAGGGGCAAACCAAACCAGTGAGCGAGAGCCCACCAGGCCAGCCAGCCCTGCTCGGTCTTGCCGAACTGGCCGGCGCCGGAAATGACGCCGAAGCGGTTCACGACCACGGGCATATCGTACGCGCGGGCGTATTCCTGACAGGCCAGATCAGCCATGAGCTTGCTCAGGCCGTAAATGCTGTGCTGGCCGCCGTCCACGCTGAAGTCCTCGGAGATGCCGGCGGCGGGATCGAAGCCGGCCGCGCGCTTCGCCGGCGCCATGTTTTCCCACGCTGCGGCGTCCCACAAGAGGCGGCTCTCGCTCTCGCGCCGGGGCAGCGCGGCCATCAGGTCCGCGTTGTACACGCGGTTGGAACTGAAAAAAATCAACGGGCAGCGCTGGGCGCGGGCGAACTCGAGAACGCGGACGACGCCGAAGGCGTTGTTCGACAGGTCGTAGAAGGGATTGGCGTAGCCGGTCACGACGGAGGGATGGGCGCTGGCGTCGCAGACAAATTCGATCCCGGCGGGAAGATTCGCGAAATCCTCGGGGTTGCGAACGTCGCCGTGGACAAACTCGACGCCGCGCTTCCGCAGGGTGGCGATGTTTCCTTCGCTTCCGCGGCGGACAAGGTTGTCCATGGCCACCACGCGATGTCCTTTTTCTGCAAAATGAACGGCCAGGTGCGAGCCGATGAACCCACAGCCGCCGGTGATCAGGACGCGCACTGCTCAGACCTCGGAGGAAACGCCGTGCCGCGCCGGCGGAGCCTGCTCCGCGAGCCACAGCCGGAAATCGCGAAACGGGAAATAGCCAAGCACGAGCAGGTCCGGCCACAACAAGCTGAAGCGCCGGGCACGCAGATCGCTGCGAACCAGCTCGCGAAACGTTCGCCAGAAGTGCACGAAAAGAGCGTGGCCGAGGACGGACCGCAGGGTCGCGCCATCGGAGTAAGCGCGCACGCCGGAGCGCCACCAGCGCCAGTAGGTGTCCAAGATGGAGCGGAGCGTGTCGTGGCGCAGATGGATGGCGCGGGCGGCCGGCTCATACACGAGGTCCCAGCCGAGTTTGCGAAGGCGCGCCGAAAGATCCACGTCCTCGCCGTTGGTCCGCATCATCTCATCATAACCGCCGGCGTCGAGCACGGCGGACTTCCGGAAGATGTTGTTGCTGCCGAAGAGAAACCGGGGATTCTCGATTCGCGACTCGCCCCACTCCTGGACCATGTGGGCGCACCGCCAGCGGTCGGCCAGCGAGCGCCGCACGCCTTCCACCAGCCGTCCCCCGGCGCCGGCCACTCGAGGCGCGGCGAGGTGCGGCACGAGGTTCGCCAGCCAGAACGCGTCCGGGACACAGTCGGCATCGAGAGCGGCCACGCAATCGTTGCGCGCGGCGCGAAACGCGGTGTTGCGCGCGGCGGCGAGGCCGCGGTTGCGGTCGTGGCGCAGCAGGGTGACGCCGGGATAGCGGGAGGCAATCGCGGAGGTGGCGTCGCCGGAGCCGTCGTCCACAACAAGAACTTCGTCCGGCGGGAGCGTCTGCGCGAGGACGCCTTCAATCGCCCGGGCGATGAATTCGGCGGCATTGTACGCCGGGATGTAGACGCTTACGGGGAGACGCGAAGCGGTGTCGTTCATGGCGGTTCCGGCCGAAACATCAACAGCGCGCCGCGAAAGAGCTCGCGCAAGCGTTCCAGCTCGCTGCGGCGAATCGTTCCGGTCATCCAAGCGCCCGCCAGGTACAGAAGGGCGCCGATGAAAAACTTCAGAAGGAAATGAAGCGGCATGTACCGCAACGCCGCGGCAATTGCCAGCGACAACGCGAGCGGTGGCCCGGCGATCCGCAGGCCCTGGAGAGTCACGCCGCGCGCCGGGCCAAAGACCAGATAGAAGAGCACGGCAGCAACGCAATAGCTGATCAGGGTCGCCCAGGACGCGCCAAGGGCGCCCCATCTGGGGATGAACACCAGGTTCAAGCCGATGTTCAGGACCGCGCCGACGGCGGTCGAATAGGGCAGGTAACGCTGCAGGTTCTTCGCAACCAAAGCATTGGTGAGCGCGACGCCGAGAAAGAGCGGCGCCTCCGACCAGACCAGGATGTTGATGAGGCTTGCAGACGAAAGGAATTGCTTGCCGTAAAGCAATGAGACGAGCGGAGCGGTAATGGGCGTCACCACGGCGCACGCGAAAAACACAGTCGCCATGAGAAAACGGTAGCTCACGCCGAGGTAGTGCCGGAAGAGCGGCTCCTGCCCCGCGGCTTGCGCAAGGACGGGAAACAGCGAGGAGATCAGGGCCACGGGAAGGGCGCCGAACTGCTCGGTGAGTTGGACGGCCACGACATACGGACCGAGCATGCGGTCTCCACTCATCTTGTGCAGCATGACCTGGTCAATA
>DASPOW010000198.1:0-2073 GCA_035625855.1 Candidatus Methylomirabilota bacterium
TCTCGGGAAGACGGCTAGCCGGCGAGGAATTGTGGCGAACTGCTGAAGCCATGCTTGATCCTGAGGGGCCCGGCGATTTCAACCAGGCGATGATGGAGCTGGGAGCGACCGTGTGCACGCCGCGGGCGCCAGCGTGCCTGACGTGTCCGGTTGTTGAACTATGCGCGACACGGGGAGAATTGGCCGGTTCGGCGAAGGCCCAGCGGCAAAAGAAGCGCGAGATCAACTATGCGCTGGTCTTGGGTCACGAACACGGCCGGGACGGAGCCGTGCTGCTGGTGCGGCGTCCGCGGGACGCGTCGCTGATGGCAGGCATGTGGGAGTTGCCGGAGGTGGACGCGACAGCCGTGATCCCTCCGCCAAAACGGGTTCTTCATCGTCGCTTCGCCCCGGTTCGGAATGACAAGGAGTTTTTGTTCACATTGCGGCATTCGATCACGGTGACCGACTACACTGTGCAGGTTTGGCGCAGGGCTTCGACCGACGGAGTCCGCGGGAATTGGATTCCAAAAGAACGGCTGCAGCGTATGGCTCTTACGGGGCTGGCCCGCAAGATTCTGCGCAAGGCGGAGATCCTCTGAGGCAAGCCAGCTGAGAGCCGTCTCACCAAAGAGTCACAGAGGCACAGAGGACTTCCCGGACAAAGCCATTCCCTTCGCTCCAGCATCCGGGGTCAATTGTCGTTCATCATCATCTAGAATGAAGGCAGTCAGAGGCATAGGGCGATTCGCGGGCGGCAACGCATTCTGCGACGAACCAAGAGAGGACGAACAATGGCGGCACTCACCGCGGGCAAGCAAGCGCCGGATATCGAACTGAAGGCGATGGACGGCAGGCGGTTTTCCTTGCGCGAGGAACTGGCCCGCGGGCCGGTGGTCCTGGCTTTCTTTAAGGTCTCGTGCCCGACCTGCCAGTACGCATTGCCCTTCTTCGAGCGACTTTACAAGGCCTACGGACACAAGGGCGTAACGTTGGCTGGCGTCTCGCAGAACGATCCCAAAGATACGGCCGCGTTCATGAAGGAGTTCGGCGTGACCTTCCCCGTGCTACTCGATCCGACCGGCAAATATCCGGCCTCGAACGCCTACGGGCTGACCAACGTGCCGACGGTATTCTGGATTGCGCAGGATGGCGAGATTGAAGTCTCGAGCGTGGGCTGGGTCAAGGCGGAGTTCGAAGACATCAACCGGCGCATGGCAGAGACGGACAAGATTGCGCCTGCCGTGGTTTTCGAACCCGGCGAAGACGTCCGCGACTTCCGGGCTGGTTGAGGGTCGAAGAACTGATCCCGCCGGGGGCGGGACGCAGATTTGCTGATTTCGCAGAATTAGGACGGGCGCTTTCCGGGGCTGAAGCCCCCTCATATGTTGTGCTTTGACGCGGCCCCTTCGACAAGCTCCGGGCCAGGCCCTGAAGGGCCGCTCTTCCACGTTAACCAGAACCAATAGAGTGCAGCCGCCGAGTGGGCTTGGAAGAGTAAGCCCAGCAGTGCTTGGCCTCCCGTGCATGTAACCCTTGGTACTCCTTAAGAACCAAAACTGCATTCGTCCGTTACAATTCACACAGCCATTACCCAGCAATATTGCGGGCAAGAGCCGCGTCCCCAAGCGGATGCGCCGCTTCGTGGGAGAAAGACAGCTCTATGGGAGCAAGCGTGAGGCGAAGTGTTGTTCTGGGGGCGATCATCGGGCTGAGTCTGCCGGGGTGGGCGGCAACCGGATTGGGAGCGCCGGCTCCGGCGCCAGTTCCGCCGGGTCGACCGAAAGCGGAGGTCGTGTCGGTGCGATTGCCGGCGCCAGCTTATAAAGCCCTGGACACGATTGACGCGCAGCACATTCGCTGGCACGTAAAATTCCTTTCTCACGATTTGCTGGAGGGGCGCGGCACCGGCCAGCGCGGGGGCGATATTGCCGCCGAATACATGGCCATGCAGTTCGCGGAATATGGCCTGAAGGCGGCGGGCGATGCCGGCACCTATCTCCAAAAAGTCCCGCTGGTGGGAGTCACACCCCTGCCCCAGACTACGTTTTCCCTGGTTCCCCGACAGGGCGGCGCGATGAATCTGAAACCGCT
>DASPOW010000199.1:0-2444 GCA_035625855.1 Candidatus Methylomirabilota bacterium
CTCCGGATTTGCGGTCGGCGACCTCGTGATGGATGTGAATCTGAATCTGATTATCGCCGGCAGCATGGACGGGCACGTATACGCCTACGCCTTTCCTTTTGAGGTTCAACCGGAATGATGCGCGCGCACCGTAATCAATTAGGTCTGTTTCCCATCGCACTCGGCTTGCTTGTTCTTGCGGCGTCTCTGGCCGTCTGCATCGCCCTCTTCGGCTGCGCCGGGGCGGCGCAAACCGAACCGCCGATCGTTCTCCCGGCAAGCACGACTCCATCGGCCACGTTTGTCTTCTGCGACAGTTCCCGCCCCGACTGCGCAGGCTCCTCGGCTTTCAGCCTCCGCGCGATGCGGGACGTCAACATCGCCGTCTCCTGGCGGAACGTCGCCGCCGGAACGCACACCCAAACGCTGCGTGTCTTCTCGCCCGATGGCGGCCTTTTCCAGGCGATGAACGCACCCTTCCGGGTATCGCGGAATGACGGCGGCGCGGCGGTTGTCACCCAGACGCTGCCCGTGACCGGCACCTGGATTACCGCGCGCCATCTCACCGGCACGTGGAAGTTCTTTGTGTTTTTGGACAATCAGCCGATGGCCGCAGGCGACTTGCAGATTGGTCCTTGACGTGGAAACGCGGCGTGGCTGGCGGAGCTCATCGCGCGAAGCAAGAGGGGGAACATGATGGCTGACACGCAACAAAAAACGGGTCCCGCGGTTGCGCCCGGCGGCAACTCAAAGGCCGCCGGCTCGGCTCGCGAGAGGCGCGCCTTTGCGCGCTATCCCTTCGTCGCCGAATCGGAAATCGTGGATCTCCGCTCGCGCATTCAAATCTCCGCCCGCACTTCGGAGATCAGTCTTGGGGGCTGCTACGTCGAAACCATGAACCCTTTGCTCGCCGGAACGGCCATCTACATCCGCCTTCTTACCGCCAAGGGAACGTTTGAAACCAACGCCCGCATTGCCTACGTGCAGCCCGGCATCGGCATGGGCGTCGCTTTCCTCGATACGCCCCCCGAGCAGCGCAGGGTTCTCGAAAGCTGGATTGAGCCGGTGCGCCGGTTCCTCCAGGACGAAAAAAGCTAGCGGCTGTCTTGTTGGGGCTTTCTTGCCTTCAGGCCGGAAGGAACGACGGCGCCTGAACGGCGAAAAGGGGCAACTTGAAATGGCGACTCTTACGCGCGGTTCGCAAAGGCCTGATGATCGAACTCCAGCACAAGTTGGTGGTCCAGAATCACCGCAACGTAACGCGAGCACCGCTCCATCTCCTTGCGTGACCACTGCGAGGCTTGGGGCAGCGCCTTCCGGAAAAGCTTGTCGGCGGCCTTCAACAAGCGGTAGTAACCGGTGACTTCCCGCAACCATCCGCTCCTGCCCGTCTGCTTCGGATATAGCCGCTGGCAATGCTCCACCAGCGCCGCGAAGTCTCCGCTGCCGACGGACCGGGGATCGATCCCCGTCGCCGTGTGCAGCGAATCCGAAAGCGGCTGGCTCGAGGCCGAAATCCAGATGGCCCGCCATTGCAACAGCGCGAAGCGCACCAGTGCGCAACTTGCGGCCACCAAAATGAAGATAGAGAACATTTTTTCCTGCACCGCCAGTATCCGGCCGGCCCACGTTCTCACCAATAGAACCCCCGTACCACTGCACAGGGACTCGAGGAATTGACCCGATGCGCGTCCAATGGCCACAAGGAAAGAGCATTTTCGTGATCCTGGCCCTGACCGTCGCCGCTCTCCTCTTGTCGGTTTCTTCGCTTTTTCCCGGGGGATCGCTGGCCTTCGGCCTGGATGCGACCCAGGCCGCGTGGGGTCTGGTTGCCCTCATCACCGTTCTCAGCACCTACGCCATTTACCAGCAGGTGCTTGTCGAGCGGCTTCGCGAGCAGCTCGCCGAAAAACAGGTTCATTCGCGATGGCTGCGCAACCTGGCAATGGTCGACCCCCTCACAGGTCTGTTCAATCGCCGCTTCGCCGAACAGCGCCTGGCCGCCGAAGTCGCGCGCTCCGAGCGCAAGGGACATCCCCTGTGCCTGCTGCTCATGGACCTCAATGACTTCAAGAAGGTCAACGACACCTACGGCCACCCCGCGGGAGATCGCCTCCTGCAGACATTCGCGGAGCAGGTCCGCCAGGCCATCCGCGCAACGGACCTCGCCGCACGCATCGGCGGCGACGAATTCATGGTCCTTCTGCCGGAGTGCCAGGCGGAGGAAGCGCACCACGTGCTGGACCGGCTGACCTCGCTCTCGTTCCAATGGGGTTCGCGGGAAATCCCGATTTCTTTTTCCGTAGGTTGCGAGCAATATCGCAGCGGCGAGCGCATGGAGGAGCTTGTCGCGCGGACGGACCGCGCCCTGTACGACGCCAAGCGGAAAGGCCAGGAGGCAAGCGCCTTCCGCCGGATCTCCCATCATGTCGCTGGAGACTGATTCCCGTCGGCGGCATCCAAGC
>DASPOW010000200.1:0-3470 GCA_035625855.1 Candidatus Methylomirabilota bacterium
TCGTCCGTCATGTCCAGCCCGTACGCCTTCCCCGTCGGTCCGACTCGCCGCGCGGAAAGCAGGACGTCGATCCCTCCGCCCGAGCCCAGGTCGAGAACCACTTCTCCGGGATTCAGCTTGGCCAGCGCCGTCGGGTTTCCGCAGCCCAGCGACGCCGCCAGAGCCTCCGCCGGCACTTCGCCCGCCTGCAGAAGGTCGTAGAGATTCGCCGTTATCGGGTCGGCGCAGCTTCCCTCGCCGGCCCCACCGCCGCCGCAGCACGACGCCCTTCCGCCGGCGGCCACCCGTGCCGCCGCTTGCCCGTACTTCTCGCGAACCGTGTTCTTCAATTCAGCGTCGCTCATTGTTTTTCACCCCTCGGAATCCGGCATCCTGCCGTACGACCCTCGCCGCAACAGTTTTCCATCAGGAAATTCGCCAGCAGTTGCACGCGCCCCAGGTTCGCCGTGTACACGATCGACCGCCCGTTGCGGTGCGGTCGCACCAGGTCCGTCGCCGCCAGAACGTTCAGGTGGAACGACAGCGTCGGCCCGGGCAGCTTCAACCTGTGCGCGATCGTCCCCGCCGGAAGTCCCTTCGGCGCGTGCCGCACCAGCAGACGGAAAATATCCAGGCGCGTCTGCTGCGCCAGCGCTCCCAGCGCGTCCACCGCCTCTGCCTTTGTCATCTCCATAGTTCCAATAGAATCGAAATATTAGCTGCTTTGGCCAAAGAAGTCAATCGTGAGTCACAAGGGATTCGCAGAGGCTCCCGCCTCGTTCAGCGCCGCTTCCCTTGCGCGTCCTTTCTGCTATTTTTGCTGTTTCAGCGGGTGGTTGAAGAAAAACTCCCACATCGCGCCGCTTGCGCTGATTTCGTCCGTGGTCTTTCCGGCGACCCACTCCGCCAGGTGTTTGCCCCCGGGCCAGGTATGCCCGCCGCCCTCGATCGTGTAGAGAATCGCGTCCGCCCCCTCCGCGCAGTTCCCGTAAGCCAGGCGCCGCACGCTCGGCGCGACCTGCGTCTCGCTCGGACCCTCCTTGCACCCGTTCCGCCGCGCTACGTGGGCCGTCCACTCGGGAATGTTCGCAAACGGCCTGGGCGCCACCGGCGACGGCCCGCCCCGGTAAGGAGCCAGTTTGTCGGCTGTGCCATGGAACGCGACCGTGGCCACCGGCTTCGATCCCTTGCAGTCCCACCGCGACGGCTGTGCACCCGCCACCGCGCCCACCGCTGCGATCCGGTCGGGAAGTTCGCACGGGAGCAAGAAAGCCATGTTCCCTCCGTTCGACATTCCGTCGGCATAGATGCGGCGCCCATCGATGCTGTACTCGGCTTCGAGCTTGTCTATCAGATCGGAAATGAACCGCACATCGCGGGGAAGATCAGTTCCTCCAGGCCAGACGTGTGGGCCCCGGCTGAATCCCCCAAAGAAGGCCCCGCTCCCGTTCGGATAAACGACGATGAACCCGTGCTGCTCCGCCAGGTCGTTCCAGCCGCTGATGTTCTCTTCCACCGCGGCCCATGTCGCTGCCGGGTGGATGCTGATGACCAGTGGCGCCGCCTTCGACCGGTCGTAGCTCTTCGGTACGTACAACAGGTAGCGGCGCGTCACGCCCGACGAAACAATCGAGCCGTTGGTCCGGTCCGCCGCAGAGCACCACGCCAGAAGCGTCCCTGCCACCACCGCGGGAACGCCAATCAAGATGGCCAGCGCCCAAAGGATGATCTTCTTGAGCTTGCTCATCACCGACAGGTCCCGCTCCATTCGCCTGTCGCCCGGCGCATGTCGCTGTGCGAAGCCCGCCAATCAGCGCATTTCCGTCGACAACTGCACGGCCTCAAGCTAACATACCCCATGGACTTGCGCCCCGCCCTCGTTCCTGTCCTTCGACGCGCTTCGTCCAACGTTCTGGCGTTTCCGTTCGATTCTTCCCGACGAGTTCTCGCGTCGCCCTCCACTGCGGCTAACCCCTTTAGAATGCGCACTTCCGAAAAATCGCCCTCTAACCCCTTTAGAATCCGCACTTCCAAAGTCATTGGACTTAAAGTCCTTCAGAATGAACACTTCCAGAAAAACCCCCGGGGGTGGGGTCTGACTGGACGCTGCGCCGCCTGCCTCCACGCATTCCGGCATCGTCTCTTGCTCCATTCTCCCGGAATGCTAGAATCGAAATGACCTCGATGGCCCCAAAGACTCTCTACCAAAAAATCTGGGACTCCCACGTTGTCTACGAGCAGCCGGGCCAGCCTGCCCTCCTCTACATCGACCGCCACCTGATTCACGAGGGCACTTCCCCGCAGGCCTTTGCCGGCCTCCGGGCCGAAGGCCGCAAGGTCCGCCGTCCCGACCTCACCTTCGCCGTGATGGACCACTCCGTCCCCACCACCGACCGCACCCTGCCCATTCTGGATACCGACGCGCGTCTCCAGTTCGAGGCCCTTGAGCGCAATTGCCGCGACACCGGCGTGCGTCTCTTCGACATGAACAGCCGCAACCAGGGCATCGTGCACATCATCGGTCCGGAACTCGGCATCACCCAGCCCGGCCAGACCATCGTCTGCGGGGACAGCCACACCTCGACGCACGGCGCATTCGGCACCCTGGCGTTCGGCATCGGCACCAGCGAAGTCGAGCACGTCCTCGCCACGCAGTGCATGGTGCAGTCGCGCTCCAAGACCCTGCATGTCCTCGTCAACGGCAAACGCCCCCGGGGCGTCACCGCCAAGGACCTCATCCTGGCCATCATCGGCAAAATCGGCATCGGCGGCGGCACGGGCTGCGTCATCGAATACGCCGGCGAAGCGATTCGCGGCCTCTCCATGGAAGGCCGCATGACCATGTGCAACATGACCATCGAAGGCGGCGCGCGCGCCGGCATGGTTGCGCCCGACGACACGACCTTCGCCTATCTTGAAGGCCGCCCGTTTGTTCCCCGCGGCAAAGCCTTTCAGGAAGCGGTTGCCCGCTGGAAACAGCTTCCCAGCGACCCCGGCGCGGCGTTCGACCGCACCGTCGAACTCAAAGCCGAGGAAATAGCTCCCCAGGTCACCTGGGGCACCAACCCGGGCATGGTCGTGTCCGTCACCGCCAGCGTTCCCGATCCGCACGGCTTCTCCGATCCCAACGACCAGAAAGCGACCGAGAGCGCTCTCAAATACATGGGCCTGCGTCCCGGAACTCCGATCACGGACATTGCGCTCGACCGCATCTTCATCGGCTCCTGCACCAATTCCCGCCTCGAGGACCTGCGCGCCGCCGCTCAGCTCGTCGCCGGCAAGCACGTTGCCCGCAACATCAAGCAGGCCCTGGTCGTTCCCGGCTCGCGCGGCATTCGCGCCGCCGCGGAAAAGGAAGGGCTGGACAAAATCTTCCGCGACGCCGGCTTCGAGTGGCGCGACGCCGGCTGCAGCATGTGCATCGGCATGAATGCGGACATCCTGCCGCCGCACGAGCGCTGCGCCTCGACGTCCAATCGCAATTTTGAGGG
>DASPOW010000201.1:0-6874 GCA_035625855.1 Candidatus Methylomirabilota bacterium
GCCGGCGGCTCGTACGGCGGCTACATGGCGGACTGGATTGGCACGCACACGGGCCGGTTCAAAGCCATCGTCAGCCATGCCGGGGTGTACGACAAGGCCTCGATGTACGCGACCGAGGAGCTGTGGTTCGAAGAGCACGACATGCAGGGTACACCGTGGACCAACCCGGAGAGTTACCGCAAGTGGGCTCCGTTGACGTATGCGGGCAACCTGGCGAAGTTCAAGACGCCGACCCTGGTGATCTGCGGCGAGCGGGATTACCGCGTGCCGTACACTCAGAGCCTCGAGTTTTTCTCCGCGCTGCAGCGGCAGGAAGTTCCGTCGAAGCTCGTGGTGTTTCCGGATGAGGGCCATTGGATTCTGAAACCGCTCAACAGCCAATTCTGGTACAAGACGTTCCTCGATTGGCTGGCGACCTATCTGAAGTAGACATCCTGCACTGCACGGAAGGAAAACGGGAAGGACGACGCGGCCCTGACGAATCCAAAGCGGATTGCCGGCGAGATTCGCGCGTTTCTCCAAGGCTCTCCGGCCGGCTGGAAATGAGTGAAAGCGGCCGTTCGACTCACTTTCGCCGGGCGGCCGAGGAAACCTCCGATTCAAGGGCTTGCTGTGGCTCAGGGGTAACGACCTGCGGCGGCAGTCCAAAACAGACGGAAATCGTCGTGCCGTGGGAGTCGGAGTCGATGGCAAACGTTCCGCCCTGCTCCCTGACCCGGCCCTTCATTCCGGCAAGACCGACCCCCACTCCTGTTCCGGTGGTTTGCAGCTTCCTGAGGGTCACGGGCGGCATGCCTACGCCGTTGTCCCGGATTCGCAGGCAAACCTCGCTCCTGGAAACCGAAAGAAGCGCCTCCGCCTTGGTGCCTTGGGAGTGGCGGTGCACGTTCGTTAGAGCCTCCTGAAGCACGCGGAAGAGCGTCAAGTCCAGGTTCTTCGGCAGTTCGCGGAGTTCCTTAGGACATTCAAACGTCACGACAATCCCAGTCCGCTTGGAGTAGTTCTCGATGAACCATCGGGCCGCGCTGACGAAGCCGATTTCATCGAGCAGAGGTGGATACAACAGATGGGACAGCGTGCGCGTCTGTCCCAGCGCGTCCTCCAGCATGGCGGAGAGTTCGGCGACCCGCGCATCCGGAGACGAGTTTCTCGCGAGCTGGTCGGAGACCATCTTGGCGCCAGCCAGAATCTGCCCCAGGCTGTCGTGAAGCTCGCGCGAGAATCTCCGGCGTTCTTCGTCCTGGGCGCGCATCAAGGTAATGCTGAGAAGCTGCGCGTTTTGTTCGGCGGACCGGCGTTCGACGAGTTCCGCAGCAAGCAACTGGTGTTGCTTTCTCAGCAGGACAACAGCGACCGCGAGAATTGCAAATAACAAAAACAGAATGGCCACGAACAACCTGAGAGTGATCGCACGGCGCTCTTCCAGCAAAGGATCTTCGACCTGCTGCATTCGCGAAGTGATAGAGGACGTCTCGAACGCTACGGCAACAATCCGGCTGGTGAGCTTGGCTTGAAGTTCCGGCGTCAACTGGCCGGCTTGACGCATCGTTATGGAATCGTCCAGGACCGCGAACCGGGCTTCAATGTTTTTTTCCAGGAGCTTGCAGAGGTCCTGCTGCACGGAGTCGTCTGCGGTCAGGCGGCGAAGTTGCGCCGATTCTTCTCGCAAATTGCCTCTGACGGCGCTGTAATCGCTGAGGAACTTGGACTCCCCTGAGTCGAGAAAGGCGGTGCGGAAGCGGCCGGCCGCGGCCAGATCAGTCTCGATCCGGCCAATCGCGAGTTTGACTTGATAGGTGTGACGGACCGAGCGCTCGCTCGAAAACAGGATGTACATTGTCAGACCGGCGAGCAACGCGCCGGCGGCAACCAGTGTAATCGCCGTTGCGAAGAGCCTCCTGGGCTCGCTCCGGAAGTCCATGATCACCCGGCCCGCAGTTTAGCACGATGAGCCTGGGACCATTCGGTGCTATGCCAGCCCGGGTTCAGCGGCGCAAGAGCGAATAGGAGCTGAGAACCCTCATGTAGTTGCCGCGCTCGAAGGCCGCGGGGTGCGCCACGGCGCCCTGGCTCATGCAGCCGGTCATTTGGCGAATGGATTCGTACTCATGGTCGTCCATCCAGCGGCGCAACTCTTCCAGGACGCGATGAGCGTGACGAATGCCGTTGGCAAGCAGGGCGGAAGTCATCATCACCGCGCCGGCGCCGGCCATCACGGCTTTCAGGACATCCTCGGCTTCGTGGACACCGCCGGTCACGGCGAGGCTCGCGTCTACTTTGCCGTAAAGGATCGCGATCCAGTGCGCGCGGAGGAGCAGTTCGTAGCGGCGGCTGAGTTCCAGCCGCGGAATAACCTCCAGATTCTCCGGGTCGAAATCCGGCTGGTAGAAACGGTTGAACAGGACGAGGCCGTCCGCGCCGGCTTTCACAAGGCGCCGCGCCATGTTGGCCATCGAGCTGAAGAACGGCGAAATCTTCACGGCGATCGGGACGGTGACGCAATTCTTTACCCGTTCGACGACTTCGCAATAGCTGCGCTCGACTTCCTCGGAAGTGCGGTTTACATCGGCTTCAACCGTGTAGAGGTTCAATTCGATCGCCGTTGCTCCGGCCTGCTCCATGGCCCGTGCGTAATTGAGCCAGCCGCCCGGCGTCGAGCCGTTCAGGCTCGCGATGATCGGAATCCCGGTGCGCCGCCGCGCGCCGCGAATCAGCTCGAGATAGCCGTCGGGGCCCATGTTGTAGCCGGTTAGGTTGGGAAGATACGTTGTTGCTTCGGAGAATTCGTCCACGCCGCGGGAAAGATCCCGGTCCAGAGTCTCGCTCTCGAGTTGCAACTGCTCTTCGAAAAGAGACGGCAGGACCACCGCGGCGATTCCGGCGTCTTCCATTTGCATGATGCTCTGAATGGACTCCGTCAGCGGCGACGCGGAGGCTACGATGGGGTTCTTCAGACTGAGCCCGAGGTACTGCGCGCTGAGATCAGCCATGTTGTTCCTCTCCTGTTTTCGAGGACGGTTTCTCCGCGGCGACTGTTTCGAGTTCCGGAGCCAGCTTGGGAGGTGGCGCAGCGGCGCGATTTTCGTAGACCCGCCACGTGCGGTAGACGTCTTCCTGGGCCTGCTTCAAAAGTTCCGCGGCGGCGGCGCGATTACTTCGCGCCAACATCGTGTAGCGCGCTTCCTGGTAAGCGTAGTCCTTGAGCGGCATCGATGGCGCCTTTGAATCGAGCTGGAAGGGGTTCTTCCCTTCGGCCCGCAGCGAGGGATCGTAGCGCATCAGCGGCCAATACCCGGACAGCACGGCCTTCTTCTGTTGTTCGAACCCGAACACCATGTCGTAACCGTGAGCGATGCAGTGGCTATAGGCGATGATGAGCGAAGGCCCGCTGTAGGCTTCGGCTTCGAGGAACGCTTTCACGGTGTGGGTGTCGTTCCCGCCCATCGCGACGCGCGCGACGTAGACGTTTCCGTAACTGATCGCTTCCATCGCCAGGTCTTTTTTGCCGGTGTGCTTGCCCCCGGTGGCGAATTTCGCGACGGCGGCGCGCGGCGTGGCCTTGGACATCTGGCCGCCGGTGTTCGAATAGACTTCTGTGTCCAGAACGAGGACGTTCACATTGGCGCCCGAACCCAGCACGTGGTCCAACCCTCCTGCGCCGATGTCGTACGCCCAGCCGTCGCCGCCGACGATCCAGACGCTGTGATGGATGAGCGCATCCGCCACGGCGAGCAGATCTCGCGCGGCGCGGTCGGCGCTTGGCTGCAAGCGCTTCTTGAGTTCCTGCACGCGCTCGCGCTGCGCGGCAATTTCCTTCTCGGTCGTTTGCGGGGACTCAAGAATCCCTTTGGCCAGCTCGTCACCGATTTCATGCGAGAGCGCCTTGACCAGATAACGCGCGTAGTCCGCCTGGTGGTCGATGGCCAGTCGCATGCCCAGCCCGAACTCCGCGTTGTCTTCAAAGAGGGAGTTGGACCACGCCGGCCCTCGGCCCGCGGCGTTCTTGGTGTAAGGGGTCGTAGGCAGGTTCGCGCCGTAGATGGAGGAGCAGCCTGTCGCGTTGGCGATCAGCAGCCGTTCGCCAAAAAGTTGCGTCAGCAACTTGATGTACGGTGTTTCCCCGCAGCCGGCGCATGCGCCGGAGAATTCAAACAACGGCTCGAGGAGCTGCACGTCCTTCACGTGGGTGTGATAAAGGCGGTCGCGCGCATATTCCGGGAGCGCCAGGAAGAAGTCCCAATTGGCGCGCTCCGGTTCCCGCAGGGGCGCCTGCGGCATCATGTTGATGGCCTTGTGCTTCACCTCGCTTTTGCTCTTGGCCGGGCAAATCTCCACGCACAACGAGCAGCCCGTGCAGTCCTCCGGGGCCACCTGCAACGTGTATGCCAGCCCTTCCATCTCGCGCCAGCGCGGCTTGGCGGACTTGAACACCGCCGGTGCGCCGCCGAGAAGTTGGCGGTCATAAACCTTGGCGCGGATCACGCTGTGCGGGCAGACCAGTACGCATTTGCCGCACTGAATGCACAGTTCTTCGTCCCACACGGGAATCTCGTGGGCAATGTTGCGCTTTTCGTAGCGCGCGGAGCCGGTGGGGAAGGTCCCGTCGGGAGGAAACGCGCTCACCGGCAGCATGTCGCCACGTCCAGCGACAATCTCGCCCAGTACGGTGCGCACGAATTGCGGCGCCTCCCCTGCGATGGGCGGCAGAATGTCGAAGGTCGCGGTGACCTTTGCGGGCACCTTTACCTCGAAGAGCCGCGCCAGGGTCTTGTCCACAGCGTCGAAATTCTTCTGCAGGACCGCCTGGCCGCGCCTTCCGTAAGTCTTTTCGATCGAGCGCTTGATAGCTTCGATGGCCTCCGTCCTTGGCAAGACATTGCTGATGGCGAAAAAACAGGTCTGCATGATGGTGTTGATGCGCTCGCCCATTCCTGCCTCGTGCGCCACGCTCGTACCGTCCACGACAAAGAAACGCAGCCGCTTCTCGATGACGTCTTGCTGGACTCTACGCGGCAGGTGTTTCCAGACGTCATCCGGCCCAAACGGGGTGTTCAGGAGGAACGTCGCGCCGGTTTCGGCGCGGGAGAGGACGTCCAAGCGCTCCAGGAAAGCGTCCTGGTGGCAGGCTACAAAATTCGCGCGCTCGATCAGGTACGAAGAATGAATCGGGTCCGGTCCGAACCTCAGGTGCGACACGGTCATCGAGCCGGACTTCTTCGAATCGTACACGAAGTAGCCTTGCGCGAAATTGTCCGTGTCTTCACCGATGATCTTGATGGAGTTCTTGTTCGCGCCCACCGTTCCGTCGGAGCCCAGCCCGTAGAAGAGCGCGCGCGTGGTCTTCGTGCTCTCCGTCGAGAAGCTGGCATCGCAGGCGAGGCTCGTGTGGGTCACGTCGTCGTGAATCCCCACCGTGAAATGGTTCAACGGGCGTTCCTCCTGCAGTTCGTCGAAGACGGCTTTCGCCATCGCCGGCGTGAATTCCTTCGAAGAAAGGCCGTAGCGCCCCCCGATGACGCGCACGGGCCGGGCGCATTCGGCGAGCGCCGAGATGACGTCGACGTACAGCGGCTCGCCCACGGCGCCGGGCTCCTTGGTCCGGTCGAGAACCGCGATCTTAGCTGTGCTCTTGGGCAAGGAAGCCGCAAACGCCTCCACGGAAAACGGGCGGAAGAGCCGCACTTTGAGCAGTCCCACTTTCTGCCCCGCGGCGTTCAGCGCGTCTACGGTCTCTTCGGCCGCTCCGCAGCCCGAACCCATCATCACGACCACGCGGTCGGCGTCCGGCGCGCCGACGTAATCAAACAAGTGATAGGCGCGGCCGGTCCGCTCCGCGAGCCGATTCATCGCTTCCTGAACAATCGCCGGGCACGCCCGATAAAAAGAGTTCACCGCTTCGCGAGCCTGAAAGAAGACGTCCGGGTTCTGCGCCGTTCCACGGAGCACGGGGCGCTCCGGGTTAAGGGCACGATCGCGATGCGCGTGGACAAGTTGCGGGTCGATCATGCTGCGCAGGTCGTCGTCCGTCAGGGAGAAGATCGTGTTGAGTTCATGCGAGGTGCGAAACCCATCGAAGAAGTGAAGGAACGGCACGCGCGCCTGCAAGGTCGCGGAGTGCGCGACCAGCGCGAAGTCCGTCGCTTCCTGCACGGAATTGGACGAGAGCAGCGCGAAGCCCGTGGAACGCGCTGCCATGACGTCGCTGTGGTCGCCGAAGATCGAAAGCGCGTGCGTTGCGACCGTGCGCGCCGCGACGTGGATTACCGCCGCGGTAAGCTCTCCGGCGATCTTGAACATGTTCGGGATCATGAGCAGCAGGCCTTGCGAAGCGGTGAAGGTCGTGCCCAGGGAACCCGCCTGAAGCGCGCCGTGCAGCGCTCCCGCCGCGCCGCCTTCGCTCTGCATCTCAATGACGTTCGGAACCGCGCCCCAGATGTTCGGCTGGCCTTCGGCCATCCATTGGTCAGCAAGCTCGCCCATCGTGGAAGACGGAGTGATGGGATAAATGGCGATCACTTCGCTGAGGCGGTAGGCCACCGATGCGGCGGCTTCGTTACCGTCGAGGATTGCCAGCGTGCGTGGTTTCATGGGGTTCTCCAGCGGTTCGGCGGTGCTTGTGCATGTGCAGCCGTGGAAGCGGGGCCGCGCGAGACATGTTACGCCACGAGCGCTGTGCAGGCACGCGCCCGAATGCTGCGCCCCCAGACCCGTTAACCATAGACCTAGCCCGCTACGATGGCTATGACAACGGACACGGTCAGGATGTGACGCACGTCACAACGATTCGATCCTGGAGCACCAGCGGCAGAATCGAGCTCTGCCGGCGGGCGTGAACCCTTCGAGTTTCATTTCCTGCCAGGGATGAAAGCCGAGC
>DASPOW010000202.1:0-2185 GCA_035625855.1 Candidatus Methylomirabilota bacterium
AATCTCAGGAACGCACTCACGCCCAGCGCGGCTCGAATCCATCCAGATGGCCTGGCACGAGAAGTTTTCAGGACCGCCAGGGCTGACGGCGCGTCCTTGTCCGCGCCGCGCATTTCTCTTATCCTAGATTGAGTTGCACGCCTCGCACCGCGGTGGCGCTATGGTGCAATGGTTAGCACATCACCCTTTCAAGGTGGAAATACGGGTTCGACTCCCGTTAGCGCTACCAACCTGATTCCTCCCCGCGCGTTTCGCCTGTTCGCGCCCATTCGAGGCCGCGCCTAGTTCAGCGCGCGCGAGAGCCAGTGCATGATGTTCAGGGCCAGCTGCCGGTTGTCGCTCCCCGGCCAGTCCATGCCGAAGTGAAATTCGCGCCCGCCCCCGCGCGCAAGCTGCGCGCTGAGCACGGCCGCCTCTCCCAGCACGACGACACGGCCCGTGCCGCACTCGAACGCCACGCCCTGCGCCAGGTTTGCCGCGGAGCGGAATTGGTCGTCCGGGGACTGGCTCCAGGGATACTCGCGCGCCTCCGCGGACAGTTTCAGGAAACTGACGCTGCCCGGCGGCGGCACGAGCGCCTGGCCGGTAAACGTCGTGATTTTCGTCAGGCGTTCCTTGGATTCCCTGCCTCGGGAGATGGCGTGGTCGAGCAGTTGGCCGTTCTCGCGGCTGAAAACGAGGAAGCCCCAATTGTCCGTCTCCGGGTCGTGGCTCTTGGGTTCTTCGGCCCACCAGTTCGTCATTCCCACGCCCAGTGCTGCCGCAAGCGGGGCGGCCGCTTCGCCGGCGGGAGCATGGTCCGCAATCAGCAGCAGCGCGCCGCCTTGCCGCACCCACTCGCGCACCGCCGCACATTCGGCTTCGCCGAAGGCCGCTCCTCCCACGTGCACCCGCCGGTCCCAATGAAGAAGGTTCACAAGCTGCTGCGCCGTGCCCCGCCAACCCAGGGCGTTGGCGATCACCAGCACCTGGTAACCGTTCAGCTTCTCCGTGGTGAGCGTGCCTCGATGCGACACGATTTCATAGCCGTCGTTGCGCATGAGTTCCGCGAACGGCTTGTAGCGGCCCTCGGCGGTGTGGATGTTCCAGTGGCCGGCGTCGAAATAAACGTGCGGGTGCTGCGGCCCGGGGTATGCGGGCGCTTCCACGCGCGGCTGAAAGCTCGGGTCCGGGCGCTGGTCCGGCAGGCAGAGCCACACCACGACGCTCAGCCCGGCAAGCACCGCGAGCGTGGGAATCAGCCGCGGCCTGCGAATCCGCCCCATCTGCGCGTATTAGACACCGCCCACCCGAGGCTGTGCCCGTGGCATACTGAGGAACAGTCCTCGCGAGAAATGACCCGGCAAGCTAAGCTGCGGCCCCGCCGCGCCGAACCGAAACCCGCGCTCACAAGCCGCTTTATCCAGGCGCTCGGCTACGCGGCGCGTCTTCACGCGCGGCAGGTGCGCAAGGGAAAAAACCGCCCCTACGTCGGGCATCTCCTGAGCGTGGCGTCCATCGTGATCCAGTACGGCGGCGATGAAGACGCGGTTATCGCCGCGCTGCTGCACGACGCCGTCGAGGACCAGGGCGGCCTTCCACGGCTGCGCGAGATTCGCCGCAAGTTCGGAAAGCGCGTCGCCGGCATCGTGGACGGCTGCACGGACGCCTACGTGATGCCCAAGCCGCCGTGGCGCGACCGCAAGCTGGCTTACATCGCCCGGGTGCGCAACGAGCCGCCGGAAGTCCGCCTCGTTTCCGCCGCCGACAAGCTCTCCAACGCGCGCGAGATTCTGGCGGATCACCGCGACGAAGGCGACGCCGTCTTCGAGCGCTTCCAGGGCCGCAAGGACGGCACGCTGTGGTACTACCGCACGCTGGTCGACGAATTTCGCGCTGCCGGGCCGTCTCCGCTCGTTGAGGAGCTCGATCGCGTCGTCACCGCTCTGGAAAAGCGCGTCCGCGGCTCCGGCCCCCCGCCCGCTGCCGCGGACCGGGAGTCCGGCTCCTCATCGCAGCCATGATTCCGCCGGTCGATGCCGGGGCTCTTCGCACGCTGCTGCGCGACCTCGTGGCCATCAACTCGGTGAACCCGGGCCTGGTTCCCGGCGCGAGGGGCGAAAAAGAAGCGGCGGAGTTCCTGGCGCGCTTTCTCCAGCAACACGGCATTCCCGCGGAGCTGCAGGAAGCCGCGCACGGCCGGCCG
>DASPOW010000203.1:0-3545 GCA_035625855.1 Candidatus Methylomirabilota bacterium
GAGACCGACGGCACTCGGTCATCATTCCCAGCGAAAAGGGAAAACGCCTGGCGCAGCAGCTTGCGGCGTTGCTGGCGGAACTCGAAAATGAGCTTTTTCGCGGGGTGCTGGACAACGACGTCCGCTGGATGGCCCGGACCGTATCGCAACTGCAGGAGAACGCGGCGCGCATCGCGGGCGCGCCCGAACACCCCGCTGGACGGAAAAGACGGGGAACAGCGAAGCTGGTCTCCGCGGCCGGCAAGACCAGGAAGGCTAGGGTTGGACGCTGACCGGCTATGCGTTGTTTCTTGACGACGGCTCTCCTTGCCCTCGCGACGATTCTGCCGGCCCCGGCCGGCGCGCGGGCGACCTCCATCGTCGCGCTGATTGACCGCTCGCCTGGCGGACAACGCCAGCGTCAGTATCCGGTCGTTGGCTCGCGCATACTGCTAGAATGGGGCGGCGGAGCGGCACTTCGAAGCAGGTGCGGGGGCGAAAGCCATTTGAACCATTGCGAATCTCTGGGGAGCCGCGGCTAGACAGCCCGTGCGCATGGCCTGTCCCGCCGGCGCGTTGTAACGGAAGACGACGCGCGAGCGGGGCAGGAAAGCCTAACGGCTGGCTCGTGGCGCCCACCTAATTCAGAGGTTCATGGCCCAGTTCTCCACGGCCCAGCAGTCCGCTCCGTTTTGCCTTCCCAGGCGATCCGGCAATTGGAAGGGAGAAAGAGCCGGCGCGGCGCAGGCGCGCCGAGACCAGGGCTTGCCGTTTTTCATGCGCGTACTGTTCATCGGAGACATCGTGGGTTCGCCGGGACGGCAGATCGTGCACGACCGTCTGGCCGACTTTGTGTCGCAGCGCCAGATTGACCTGGTGATCGCCAACGGAGAGAACTCCGCTTCGGGATTCGGGATCACGCCCAAGATTGCGGAAGAACTTCTGGGCGCGGGAATCGACGTGCTGACCGGCGGGAACCACAGCTGGGACCGCCGGGAAGTACTGGAGTACATCCCGCATCAGCCGCGGCTGCTGCGGCCGGCGAATTTCCCGGAGGGCAATCCGGGAACGGGAGTTTTCACCGGGACGGCGAAGAACGGCGCGAAGTACGCAGTCGTGAACCTGCAGGGGCGCGTCTTCCTGCCGGCGATTCAGGACCCGTTCCGCATGGCGGACGCTCTGCTGGCGGGCTTGGGGCAGGACACCGCGTTGGTGCTGGTGGACATGCACGCGGAAGTGACCAGCGAAAAGGTGGCGATGGGATGGTATCTCGACGGACGCGCGACAGCGATGGTCGGCACGCATACGCACGTGGCCACGGCGGACGAGCGCGTCCTGCCGCAGGGAACCGCGTACATCACCGACGTGGGAATGACCGGGCCGCACGCGGGCGTGATCGGAATGGACCGCGTGGGGATGATCAAGCGCTTCCTGGATGCAATGCCGGCGCGGTTCGAGGTGGCTTCGGGGGACGTGCAACTGAACGGCGTGGTGATCGAGACCGACGACGCCGGGCCGCGCAACGCCGGGGGGCGGTTGCGCGCGCGCTCCATCGAACGCGTGCGGCTTCGGGCCGACTGATACCGGGTAAGCAACCCCGGGCGATTCCTTTATGATCAGAAGGCTCATGCCACTGCGGGTGTCCTTTCACAAGGCGGTTGTGGCCGCGGCGTTGCTTGTGCTCGCGGGCGCGGCAGCGGGCACGTCTGCGCAGGAAGAAATCGCGCTGACCGCGACGAGGCGCGTCTTCCCGGAGGCCGGCGCCGGGGTGCGCAGCGTGAAATGCGACGCCGCGGGAAACTACTACGTGCTGACCGGGACGGGGGCAAGCGTCTCCGTGTACGACCCGGCCGGCAAGCTCCTGCGAAAGCTTCCTCCCGGCGGGGGCGGGGCAACGGCCGCCACGTTCGGCGAAGATATGGACGTGGACGCGAAGGGCAACGTCTACGTGGCCGACCGCGGGGCGAACGCCGTAAGGATCTGGAACGCGGACGGCAGCGCGCGGACGTTCCCGGTCAGCGGCCCTTTTTCCATCGCGGCGCTGGGCGAAGGCGAAGTGGCGGTCGCGACGCTGCTGGGGCCGCACCTCGTCACCGTGTACGACACCGCGGGAAAGGTGCTGCGCGAGATCGGCGAGCCCGAGGACATCTCTTCGCACAAGGAACTGAACCGTTTTCTCAACATCGGACAGCTCGCGCGCGACGCCAAGAACCGGTTGTACTACGGTTTTCTCTATTTGCCGGAGCCGACCGTGCGGGTCTTCGACCGTCTGGGGTACGCGGGCGGGGATATTCAGGTGACTTCGCTAGACGTCATGCCGCGGGCGCAGGCCGCGCGGCGCGAAATCGAGAAAGAAGAGAAGCGCGGCGAGGCGCCGAGGCCGCAGCGCGTGCTGAGCGCGGTCGGCGTGGACCCCGCAACCGGCGAGGCGTGGATTGCGCTGGAAAACGTGCTGCACCGCTTCGACGCCGACGGCAACCGGCGCGGCTCCTACCGCATTTACACCAAGCAAGGGGCGCGGCTCGAAGTCACAACCATTCTCATCGAGCCCGGGAAGATGCTGGTCGGCAACGATCCCATCGGCATTTACGAATTCGAGCGTCCAGACCGCAACCCGGACGGCACGCGCAAGTTCGCAAACTAGATTTCTCCCCGCGCGGGGCAATTTTTTGGGAAGAGAACGCGATTCGCCGCCGGTTTTGCGCTTGTGGAAAACCTGTGCAGCCTGTGTGAAATGCGGTGAATCCCTTCGAGTATTTTTCTCTTGCTCCCGGCAAGGCATTTAGAGACAATCCCGCCCGCGTCTCCGAGCGCGGCGAGAGGAATTCGCGGCAAAAAGAAGCAGGCCGGGAAATTCTTCAGGGGCAGCCCAGAGTGGCTCCGCGCAACGAGGCCTTCGAAGCGCGTTCATCACCCGATTTGGATCACTTCCACAGTTTTTCCACGCTTGTGGAAATACACGGTGGGAAGTTTCGTGCTCGAAGCGGACCCAGACGGACCGTTTGGCGCGGCACCTTTTGCGATGAATATCTGGGAAAAGTTCCTCGAACACGTCAAACCGCGGGTGAATTCCAACACCTACGCAACCTGGTTCCAGCCGACGCGCCTGGAGCGGGTGGAGGACAAAGTACTCCACGTTCTGGTCCCTAAACCCGTGTTTCGACGGGTTTTAACCCAGACTTACGGCGAGATCGTCAAGGCCGTTTTCCACGAAATCGGGATGCCCATGGCGCAGGTGCAGTACAGTTGCGTCGAGGAGGAGCCCGCGCCCGCCGCGGCTCAGCCGCCGGCCTCCAAGCAGGCCAAGCTGGACTTCGAGAGCGCCGAGCACCAGCTCAGCCCGAAATATACCTTTGAGACTTTTGTCGTAGGCGGCTCGAACGCCTTCGCGCACGCGGCTTCCCGCGCGGTGGCCGAACAGCCCTCGAAAGCCTACAACCCGCTCTTCCTCTACGGCGGCGTGGGCATGGGGAAGACCCACCTGATGCAGGCCATCGGCCACCTGATGAAGAAGCGCTCCCCCTCCATGCGGCTGTGCTACTCGAGCGCCGAAAAGTTCACCAACG
>DASPOW010000204.1:0-5785 GCA_035625855.1 Candidatus Methylomirabilota bacterium
AGGAAAACCCCGGCGAATGGCGAATGTGGCAGGACCTGGGTTTCATTTACTACTGGGAGCTGCACGACTACACCGACGCGGCCCAGGCGTTCTTTGAGGGCAGCAAGCAGCCCGGAGCCGCGGAATGGATGAAAGCGCTGGCCGCGAAAATCGCCGGCGAGGGCCGATCCCGCGCCATTTCGGCGTTCCTGTGGGCGGACATTCTTCGCACCACGACGAATCCCATGATTCGCAAAAACGCGGAGCGGCAGTTGAAGATTTTGCGCGCCGAAGAGGATTGCGACCGGCTGAACGAAGTCATCGCCGCGTTTACGGCGCGATTCAAGCGCCCGCCCCGGGCGCTCGATGAGCTGGTGGCTTCCGGTCTTCTTCCCGCTGTGCCGGTGGACCCCGAAGGGTATCCGTACGTGCTGGGGCCCGACGGCAAGGCCGCGATTCACCCGAAGAGCCCGTTAAACGGCGACGCGCGGCCGCCCGCACCGTAGCGGATACGGTCTTAGTTGCTCGCCGGGTGCGCCACCAGGAACCACTCGCAGGTCGGCTGGCGCAAGTACTTCAGGCGCTTCCGCGAAGCTTCCGCGCCCCGTGTGTCGCCGGTTTTTTCCTGAGCAGCAATCAACTGCGCGACGACAAGGGGGTCGCGCATCTCTGCGCCCAGGGCTGTGGCTGCTTCGGCGTAGGAGCCCTGCGCGAAGAGCAGAAAGCCCCGCGCCGATTCGTAGGCGTTCTCGACGGTCAAGTCACGCGTGGAGGCGGACAAGGTGCCTAGCTCGTCGATGGCGGCTTTGGCCACACCGGTTTTCCCGGAGGCAGCCGCAACGCGAGCCTGTTCGCGCAACGCCGCGGCGAGCGAGAAGGTGCGCTCGGAGTCGTGCATGTCGGCGACGCTCTTCCGGAGCCACTGCGCGAGGCCGCTGAGAATCGGCAGCTCCTGGTCGGGGTTTTCCGCGAGTACGGCGCGGGCAAATTCGATTTCGAAGAGGGCGGTTGGATTATGGTCCTGGCGGCGCTTCGCGGCGATCGCCGCGAGTTCCTCGCGACCGCGCGCGGCACGGCCCTCCCAGAAGTTGACAAGCGCTTTTTGATATTCGGCGTGAAAGCGATCGCGCGCGTTCACGGCCTGCGCGGCGGCTTTGTCATATTCAGACCGGGCCCGGACGAAGCTGCCCATCATCATCGAGGTGTCGCCCAGGCCGATTTGCGAGGAAATGAAGGAGCCGTCGATCTTGAGCGCGGCGGCGTAGTGCTCGAGCGAGCCGGCGTCGTCGCCGCAATAGCGCAGCACTTCGGCGAGGGAGTCCTCGGGGTTGGGGTTGTTCGTAAGGACTTCGGCGTAGTGGCGCAGGGCGGAGACAGCGCGGGCCGGGTCGGGATTGCTCGTTTGAATCGCGACGTAGCCCAGCATGTTCAATGCCGGAGGAAAGTCGGGATCGGCGCGCAGAATGCGTTCCAGTTCCTTGAAGGAGCGCTCAAAGTCCTCCTGGCCGTAGAGCCACTCGGCGGAGAGATACTGGAAATACTTGTCCTTGGGATAGCGCGCGAGGAGGTCATTCATCGCGGAAATGGCGGGGAGAATATTCCCGGCCTCGACGGCGCTCATCCAGTTGATGAGCACTCGTTCGTCGGGCGCGGCTCTTGCGCCGAGAAGCTTGGCCCGCGCGGCTTCGCGGGTGTCAGGAGCGGTGTTGCGCGAGACGAAGGCCAGGGTAGCGTGGGCCAGCGGAAACTGCGGGTCAGCCTGCACCGCGGCGCGGGCCGCCTGAACGGCGCGATCGAAGTTCGCATTGGCGTAGGCGTCGATGGATTTCTCCACGAGCTTGCGCGCTTCCTCGGAACGCGTGGAAAGCTGGACGCCGCCGAAGAGCTTCTGCTCCATGGGCTTGACGGGCGCCCGACGGGACTCGCGCTCAGAGACGGTTGTTTGGCCTTGCGCGGCGGCGGCCAAGCCGGAAGCAAGCAGCACGCCACAGACACTTCGCAGTAGTCGGTTCATCGGAACTCCGTTTTTTGAGAAAAGCTGAGAGAGCGCTTTCGAACCACGTTAGCGCGGGCCGCCGGGGCACGACAACCGGGGCGGTGGAAAAGCGTGCGAGTTGGTTACGGAGGGAGTACTCGATTCGTTACATCCGCGGGGCGCACGGTTGGGCACAGGCGCGGCGCAACTTGCTTGCGCGCCGGAAGACGCGACGCAATACTGGTCGCGCGTGCGGGGAATCATGTCCTCCGATCGTCAAATGGGCCGGGGAATTTCGCGGCGCGGGTTCGCGGTTATCTGCGTGCTGTTTGCGGCAGGACTGGCCGGGGTACCGGCTTTTCCGGCCATGAAGAACATGGCGCTGGTTGTTGCGCCGCTGAGCCGGCTGGACAACGTGGCTCTCGCGGACCTGGCAAAATTCTGCCGGGGAGGGACTAAGACCTGGCCAGACGGGCGCGCCTTCCAGCTTGTAACGCACGACCTCGATGCACCGGAAATGCGCGTCGCCGTCGAGAAACTGTTCGGCATGAGCCCGGTGGATGCGAAGCTGGCCGTCGTCAAGCTGAATTCTTCGCGGCAGGGCAACCCGGTGGTGCGAATTGTGGAAACCGACGAGGAGTTGCTGCGCCACGTCGCGGCCACGCCGGGCGCGGTCGGCCTGGTGGACGTATATTCCATCAACAGCGGCATCAAGGTGCTGCGCGTTGACGGCAAGCTCCCTTTCGACGCGGGCTATCCCTTCAAAGGAAATTGAAGCGGCGCCTTCCCTCTGAAATTGTCAATCGAGATCGGACCCGCTTGATTTCGCGGGCGCGCTGCGCAGGGAGCGCATCGCGGAATAAGCCAGAAGAATCACCGCAACGCCGAGCGCCAGCCAGAGCAGATTTGGATGACGCTCGCTGAACGGCCGCGGGTCGGTGTAATTAGACGTCGCCTCTTCCAGCCCGAACGCGAGATCCTGCGGGTCGAGCACCTGGGTCATATTCGAAGGCAGCGTTTTTGCGAGGTCGTACTCCGGGCGCCCGGCCCGCGCGTTTCCGTACAGCAGACGATAGGTGCGTCCGGCTTCGGGAATCATCAGAACCGCCAGGGAAAGACGCCTCAAGTTCGCGCGCACGTCGACGAGCGGCGCGTCGTTCTTGTTCATGATTTCGACGCGCCAGTAGCGCGCCGGAGCGCCGGGAAAGACCGGCACGCGCAGGTCTTCCTCGACCTTGTCTCCCACGTAGAAGCGGTAGATTTGTCCGCCGCTGACGAACTCCCATTCCTTGCTGTCTTCGCTCCGGAAAACGCGTACGGCGCGAAAAAACTCCCGCTGGGCGCTTTCAAAAACAATCTCGATGACCCGGAGATCACTCGAGCCGAGTTCGGCGTTCCAGCGCGTGAGCGCCGGAGCCACCGAGGGGTCAGGGACGAGCACGGCGTGAATCCGGGTCTTCGCCGGTTCACGCGTTTCGGGCATGAACCAGACCGCAGCGCCCGTAACCGGAAACTGCTCCGACGTGCCCAGAACGCGGAGGCGGAGGTAACGTGCGTTGGTGTCCGAGTAGCGGATGGTCTGGTTGCTGGTGATGTTGTTTTCCGTCACGCGCGAGATGGGAGCGCGCTGGCGGAGGATCCGCCAGGCTAGGGCATCGTCGCTTGCATCCACCTGCACCCAGTGCATGAATTCGGTTGCGGGTGTTTCCAGGGCGGCGCGGTTGTGAAAGGCAGGCTGCGGGCCCGTATCGAGAATGATCTGCGTGAACTGACCACGCACGAAGCTCTTTTCCCGCAGGGTCACCTGTTTTCGGACGGCGCCGCTCGCGAGGGCGCGGTCGGCCACGATCACATAGGGAACCTCAGCCCCGCGGTCGTCAACCACACGCAGGTCGTCGAGGTGATTCTCGGAATGTTGAAGAACTTCCTCGGGCAAAAGGAGTTCCAGCCGCTCGCCCGCTTTGCCTGGCGGGAAGCTGCGCGAGTAGCGCCAGGCGCGCCACGGGTCGGGAAGATTCGCGGCGACGGCGGAAGCCGCTATGACGCAAATGAGCAGGCCGGGCAGCCAAGTGCGGCGCTTCACGGGCGAGAAGGCCTCCTTTGGAGCTTGCGCTGGTAGAGGAACGATACCACCAGCAGCACCAGACCCAGAAAGAGGAACGACAGAATCCGGTAAAAGCGCTCCAGGAAAGAGAGGTCGAAGAAGAAAACCTTGAGGACGACAATTCCGAACAGGGCCAGGGCTTGCCAGCGCAGCAGAGCGGAGTCGCGTTTAACGCCGAAAAGAATCAGCCCCGTGGCATAAGCCACCCAGAGAATGGACAAAGCAAGTTGCTGGGCCAGCGCGCGGTCCATCGAAAGGGCGCTGCGACCGAAATAGTCCCACAGCTCGAGAGACAACGCCGCGATGGCATAGGCGTGAACGGCCACGGCAAAAACGCCGTAGGCAAGCTTCTCGTTGTCGGTCAGGTTGTCCCAAGAGCGCCGGGCGGCGAGGAGCGCCGCGGCAAAACATGCGACCAAGACGGCAAATGCCGCGAAGCGCGCGTTGACAATGAATTGCTTTGCGGGAATCGGAAGGAACACTAGACGAAGCGCAGCCGCAGACAGCAGGAGGTATCCCGCATGGCGAAGCAGCGGCGTCGCCACGCGGAAGCCGCTCCAAATCAGGACAGCTCCTTCCACGGCCCAGGCCAGGGTAATCCACTTGCCTTCGAGGCGAATTGGGATGGCCAGCGTTGCGAAGGTCAGCGCCAGGCCGGCAAGCAAAATACGCGCAACTGGAGTTTCTTTTTCGGCAGTCTTAGGGAGAAGACGCGCGAGCGCCAAGTGCACCGCGGAAAGCAGCAGCGCCGCGATGGTCAAGGCCCACCGGTGTTCGCTCCAGAGCATGATGCGAAGGGCCAGAAGAAAAAGCCCTCCATTCATCAGAACGATCCCGACGTCGAAGCCATCAATTTTTCCAAAGCGGACTACGCGCATTGCGGGCAGCGTCAGATAGAGCGCAAAGAAAAGCGCCGCAAAAAAGATGGTCCGTATCAGGGCGAGCGACGCGTAAAAAGTCTGGTACCAGGCCCAGAAGTAGGCTTGCGTTAGAAGGTAGCCGATGGGCGCCAGCCAGCGCCAATCGCGGCGCCAGGCGATCACAAGCATTCCACCACCAAGAATCAGAACGTACGTAAAGAGGACCACTTCCTGATCCTTCCCGGTGCTCACCAGGATGGGAGTAAGGAATCCGCCGAGGAGGGAGAGAATCGCGATGCGTTGGGAATTCCGGCCCAAGGCAACCGCGGCGATGGCCGCGGTCACGACGATCATCGCGGCGAACGCCGTCGTTTGCGAGTAAAGGTTGTAGTAACCCCACCCGGCCCACACAGATGTGTAGAGAACAGCTTCGCCCAGCCCGGTAATGCCCTCGGAGAAGTAGGTGTAACCGCGCCCCAGGAGCCATTGGCTCCACGGAATCATGGCACTGCCGAGAAGAATCCCGATGCCCACGCGGCCGGTGGGACCGATCCAGTTGTTGTCAAATGCGTACTTCAGGAAATACGTGACGGCAAACAGCAGGGCGACAATTCCGATGCGGTTCAACCAGCGGCCGGCAATGCGGGTTTCGAGGTCCATCGGGGGTGCGCCAGGCGGCGGGGGGAAGGCGATGTCAGGGGGGCGCGGCGCGCCGACCGCCGGAGGAGGCGGCTGGCTTGGCACGGCTTTGGCCTGTGGCGGGGGGCCCGCAGCTGGGGGAAGCGGGGGACGGACGACGCGCGCTGTCGGCGGTGGCGCGACCGAAGGAGGAGAAGGCTGCACCGAGACACGCTGGCTGACGCTTGG